>JAGLRT010000099.1 GCA_023136155.1 Methanosarcinales archaeon | reverse complement strand
TATAAATGCTTTTATCGAAAAAATAGTGGGACAAGTAGCCCCTGTATGTTATGTATTAATCCTGCGTGCTTTCTTTTAATGCATCCACCAACATCTGCTTGTACACTGAAACATCAGTGTTATAATGCTCCATAGCCTTTACTGCATTTGGATTGTTGCTATTTAAGTTATTGATGCGCTCCATTGTGCGTTGTGTAGTCTCCACCACCCACCGCTCCCGGGTTGCCTCATCCACTACATGCACACTTTCCGGTCTTACCGAGGTCAGGATGGTGCCGTCTTCGGTCTGGAAAGTACTGGGCTTACCAACGATGGCAATATACGCAGGTGCCTCCATTTCCGCTATGGTCCTGGCAGCTTCGGGCTGGTACTGTCCGGCATATATGATAAACGCACCAGTAGGGTCTACCACACGGGCTCGCCAGTATTCTGCATCGGTTCCGATATCCTCTTTCTCTGTCAACGTACCAACAATGAATATTCGGTTTATCTTTGCGCCCGTGGGTGTTAAGAGATACTGGGGTGAGTACTGGTCATTGCTGTCCTTGAAAGACAAATCAGAATCCCTGAACTCCTGTGCAAACACTCTATGTGCAACTTCCCTTGAGTATTGTGATGCCATTGTTCAGGCCCCCAGCTGTGTTAACAAAGCATCTACCAGCCCCGCTTCCATTGGCGGGATAGGTGAAATCTGCTCAACCAGAATATGCCGATCAAGCCTTGGACCCTTAATGGAGTAATACTTACCCAATAAGCCATCTTTTATCTTTATGAGCACTACTTCCTGGTCAAGTTCTTTAGTGGCCATCTGTTTGGCATCGTCCAGAGTAATGCCGGTAAGCTGCTCTGTCACTTCGCGGTTGACCAATGCATCCTGTACAGATATGCCATCATCTATCACCGCCTTGATCCTCAGGTCATAGGTCCCTTCCACTTTACCGTGTTCGCCGCATACCCCTTTGATAAGAGCACGGTTACATTCAGTGCACCGTTTTATTAAACCTGAACCGGCCTGGATATCTACCATAACGCCCGAGAACTCCACTTCCTGGGTACCGATCTCGATATCCTCCTGTATTTCTTCTATCAGACTGGTCCTGTTAAAATTAATCTGGAACATTTCCTGATAGCTGTCAGTGACCACGTTCTTGAATTGGTAGCTTTTCCCTTCCTCCAGTGGAGGTAGTTCCGCCTTTGCCCATTTATTGAATTTTATTATCCCTGTTTCATCTCCGATCAATCCTACCTGATCGATACTCTCATGAGTGTTATCCCATATTTGTGCCACTTTGGCAGAGATATTAATCCATTTTCCTTCAGTTGTTATGTCACTTATTTTTACAGTAGGTGCTTCACTCTGCTGGGTACTTACCTCGATTTCTTCCTGTATCTCTTCTATCTGGCTGGTTCTGTTAAAGTTGATCTGGAATCTTTCCTGGAAGCTGTTAGTGACTACGTTCTTGAATTGGTAGCATTTTCCCTCCTCCAGCGGAGATAGTTCTGCCTTTGCCCATTTATTGAATTTTATTATCCCTGTTTCATCTCCGATCATTCCCACCTGATCGATACTCTCATGGGTGTTATCCCATAACTGTACCACTTTAGCAGAGATATTGACCCACTTCCCTTCAGTTGTTATGTCACTTACTTTTATAGTAGTTACTTCACCCTGCTGGACATAGAAATCTCCACGAGGGATGTTGTATTCTTTAAGAAAATAGTTCACAACACTTCTGCGTGCCTCTTCCGGCGGGACTTTGAACTCATTTACAAGTTTTTCAAGTCTGCTTTCAATCTCACTGATGGGGATATTGAATCCCATCAGGCTAAAACGCCCTTCGATCTGCTTAGCTGTTTCTTTTATCATTTCAGATTCCTCAAGCCTCCAGTTTGTTCTTGTTTGGGAGACAATATGTAGATTATTTAGATGGTAGATATACTTAACCAGAGCGGGGTGAAAGTAATAATTATGTTGTAAAATGACATAAGCCATATTACCTATAAACAGTAATACTGTGGCTGGAGGTTAAAAATAATGTCAAATGATATTCCTGAAAAAGGAGCAATTGTACAGAGAGATAAAGAAACCTATGCCATAGCCCCCCATATCCCTGGTGGCATAATGGATGTTATTACGCTTCGAAAGATTGCTGATGTGGCCGAGAAATACAACGCATCTGCTGTCAAGATAACTTCAGCACAGCGTATGGCCATAGTAGGATTAAAAGCAGAGGACATTGACAGTGTATGGACTGATCTGGACATGCCCCCTGGTGCAGCTATAGGGTTGTGCGTGCGCAGTGTAAAAATCTGTCCCGGGACTACGTTTTGTAAACGTGGTCAACAGGATTCAGTGGGGGTTGGCTTGAAACTGGACGAATTATATCACGGCATGGAACTGCCTTCCAAATTAAAGATTGGAGTATCAGGCTGCCTCAACACCTGTGCAGAATCCAGTGTAAAGGATATTGGGCTTATCGGAACAGCCAAAGGCTGGAAACTCCTGGCGGGCGGCAGTTCAGGTATTAAGCCCAGAATTGCAGACCTCATCGCAGAAGGTCTGGATGATGCCGAAGTATTCAAACTGGTAGATAGGATAATTGAATTTATGAAAGATAGAGGCGAAAAGAAACGCCTGGGCAGAGTCATTGATGGTATGGGTCTGGAGGAATTCAAGAGCGCAGTCCTGTAGATTTATTGATTTATACAACACTGTTAGCGGGATATGTCCCTGGACATTATCCCGCTGACTTATGTAAATAAGGTAAGACCTGATGAGTGCAGTAAACTTTGGTTATACAAAGATTTTGACAGCTCTTTTTTTGATGCTTATACTTGCGGCTCCCGTATCTTCAATGAATCTGAAAGAAGCAGTGACAATTCCTCTGGTTGCTGCTTACGCCAGTTTTGAAGGTGAAACAGGAGTCCTGCTCAATGCCACTGTGCTTGTTACCGAAGGCAACGGTTACGTGTTCGTTGATACCCAACCTTATACCGAGGTGGATATGCAGGGTTCTGCCCGTATGGCAGCGCTGGTAGCATCAGATATTACCGGAATCGACCCCAGTAAGCATGATTTCTATTTCATAATAGAGGTCACATCTCCTATTATAGCCGGGCCCTCGGCCGGTGCTGCTCTAACGGTTGCCGCTATTGCAGATATAAAGGAACTGTCTCTAAAGGAAGGCGTGGTCATTACAGGTATGATAAATCCGGATGGAAGTATCGGACCGGTGGGAGGTATTCCCTATAAATTGGATGCTGCTGCCCAGCATGGTACGTCCCTGTTCATTGTACCAGAAGGCCAAACCAAAGTGATTGTCACAGAAAATAAGGTCAACCACGAAGGTGCTTTAGTAACAATTGAGGAAGAAACCATTGAAGTTGACGTGGTGAAGCGGGGCAAAGCACAGGGCGTGGATGTCGTGGAGGCTGTGAACATCGAGGAGGCGGTGGAACTGTTGACCGGCAATGTTATAGAGGTGCCAGAACCCACAAAAGGCGTATGGTCAGCTGAATACCTTGATACGCTGCGCCCCCTGTCAAGAGAGGTGCTAAACGAAGCGAACCTTATGTACCAGGGGGCACAAAACGTATCCCCTAGATTTAACAATACACTGGAATTACAACGTGAAATGCTGGATAATGGACAGGAGGAGTATGATAAGGAGCAGTATTATGCTGCTACCAATATCGGTCTGATGGTACTTAAGAACCTGAAGTTCATACAATGGTGGGATGAATGTGAGCGATCAGACAACAATGAATCTTACATGAACGACCTTTTCATGAACGTTAGCGAGGAGATCAATGAAAGCCGGCTTGAACTGGAGCGGTTCAAGCAAGAGGGGATAATGGATGTGGACAGTATTGGTGCAGCAGAGATCAGGGTGGTGATGGCAGAACAGTTCCTGGATGACGCACGTTCATCTGAATCAGAGATCGGATTTATTGAATCGCTTGCATGGGCTTCCATTAGAGCTGATACTGTACATTGGTGGCTATCTCTTGTAAATACCGAGGACATTACTTCAGATCCCGCGTTGAAAGAGCGTGCAGGTTGGTATGTGGGTACTGCTTCGTCAGTGGTCACATATGCGCAGACCATTGTCACCGAATCGCAGGCAATGCACGGACTTCGGGGGTTGTTGAACGAGGCTGACGATTCACTTGAGCGTGCACGTATTGAATATGATCGGGGTTACTACAGTGGAGCCATATTCGATTCTTCTCTGGCGATGGTTCAGGCCAGCACTGCCATCAGCCTGATGGGGTATGCAGATATTGATACCAAGATCGAGCGCAGTGCCAACGCTGCCATAATAGCTATAGAAGAGGCAAGGGATGCAGGTATAGAACCGATACTGGCAGTGAGTGCATACGAGTATGCGGATTCACTGGAATCGCCCAGCCAGCGGATAGTTGAATACAATTATGCAAGAGTGCTGGCCAAGACTACCGTACAGTTGACTACGTCCTCTAATATCAGCAGTGAAATTGCAGCCGGGACGCCCATCCCTTTGAAGACCATTTGCCCTACATCGACCTCTACATCCCAGGTGCCTTTCCGGGATGGGTTGGATGTGCCCGGTTTTTCAATAATGTCCGGGTTGTTGTTGGTGTTTTCGGTGGCGGTGCTCTTGAGACGGTAGGTATTATAATTTCGTGCAAATAGCCAATTCAATTTAAATAATTAGGAAAACAAAGTCAAATCGGTGATTATAAATGGATATTTTAGGTTTATTGTATCAAAATCAATGGGTAGTGCCTTATTTAAAATCGGTATTAATTCTGATAGCTGCTTTTCTTGTAATTGGCACAATAGGCAGATACTTGAAAAAATTATTAATTAACAGTACCCTCCCGGCAGATGCGCAACATATTTTGCGAAGTGTTGTAGTTTATTTTTTATGGTTCAGTGTTCTGATGTATATTACCAGAGAACTTAATTTACAAGAGATTCTCGTGCCTTTAATGGGAGCCTCATTTTTAATTGGGGCGGCGGTCGCTCTGGCTGTAAAGGATGTTCTATCGGATGCTGTGGCCGGGGTGTTCATTATTCTGGATAAGCATTTTGATATTGGTGATGAGGTAGAGACACTGAATCACAGGGGAGAGATAGTAAGTGTAACTCTCAGGAAAACTCGTATCAGGACAGGGGAAAACACTATAGTAGTTATGCCAAATGGAAAAATTGATTCTTCAGGCTGGATCTTGTACGAGAAAGGACTCAATAAATAACAGCAATTCCCGTTTTGTCTACTTGCGCATTTTTGTGATCTTATTTATTGAAATATTAGTCTTGCATTAGGCATGTAGAGAATATAAAATGCTCAAATCATGCAACACTTAAATAATATATTTTAAACCACGCAAATGAAATCATCGAAAATGCTATACTTACCAGTAGACGGGAGTCCAAATCAAATTCATCCATAAATCACGTTTTTTCAAAGGTACAACGCCAAATTATTCATCCAGACTGCGATGAATCTTCAAGAATAACCAGTGGTTACCGTGCTGGTAATACAAACACTTTTATCATTTTATTACCCAATTAATAGCAGTATAGCAGTATAGCAGTATTTTGCATTGCAGGGATTAGTATTCTGCTCCTGACTGTCTATGTGATGTTGCTGCAAATAATGGATAAACGGTGGATGAGTACAATTTTCAGGATAGCATGAAGGTATGGAGTGATACAGACATTGCTCAACAAGAGAAAGGATACACTGACCAACTGGGTGAAACCCATTGCACGATTGTTTTACAGGGTCAATCCCAATACAGTAACCATCCTGGCTTTAATTTTCTGTGTGGCTGCCGGTTTATATTTTGCCACAGGTGAGGTTATGCTGGCAGGAATAATGCTTATGTTGGGCGGGTTCTTTGATGTGTTAGATGGAGCTGTGGCAAGGGAGAACGGTAAAGTAACAAAATTCGGCGGCATGTTGGATTCTGTGTCAGACCGGTATGCTGACGCAGCAGTTTTTTTGGGTATAATGTGGGGAGGGCATTCGGCAATACCGAACTGCATAGAGAATGACTGGATTCTGGGGGCTGTTGCCCTTGTGGGGTCATTGCTGGTCAGTTATTCACGGGCAAGGGCGGAGGCAGCCGGTACCGGAGAATTGAAAATAGGGGTGGCTGAGCGTGCAGAAAGGATGTTATTGATAATTTTCGGCGCTTTTTTAGGACTACTGAACTGGGCAGTGCTTATAGTGGCAGTACTTTCCCATCTGACCGTAATTCATCGTATGTTTGCCAGCTGGAAGATATTAAAAGAGCAATAAAAAATAGCAGTGATTCTACTTGGCTGTTTTTGCTTTCATGCAAGGGGTACAATCTTCATGTATGAACTCTGATGTGCCATGATTTTCCCTGTAATTCCATCCTGAATTCTGGATATTCTTACAGATATCACAGAAATCACCTATCAACTTGCTAGTATCATCACTTGTAGCAACAGCATCGGCAAATACTTTTAGCTCTTTCTTGATATCATCGGAAAAATCAGTATCTGCTCCTCGTTTTGCACTGGCGTATTGGGATATTGCAGCCTTGGACACACCCAACCGCCTAGCTATTTCCTGTTGGGACATCTTCAAATCCTGCATCATTATGCGGGCCAGTTCTGCCCTTATGGCAGGTAATACCTTCAGCACCATTATTTCACAAGTAGGTCTCATTATTTTCGAATCCTTTGCATTTACCTTTACCTTAGCATTTATTTTTACCTTGGCATTTATTTTTACCTTTTAATTTTAATTTGATTTACTTTTATTCAGGTAATCTTCAATAGCTGCATGCAGTCCATCGGCAGCCAGGTTGGAACAATGCAATTTAACAGGAGGCAGCCCATCCAGGGATTCAGCCACATCGTCACGGCTTATTTCGAGAGCTTCTTCAATAGTCTTTCCCAGTGCCATTTCAGTTATCATACTGCTGGTGGCTATTGCCGCTGCGCAACCAAAGGTCTTAAATTTCACATCAGTAAGTTTTCCATCATCGACCTTGATGTATATGGTCATCATATCCCCACAAGTAGGGTTTCCTACTTCGCCAATACCGTCAGCATCTTCTATCTCACCCACGTTTTTTGGGTTTGAAAAATGTTCCATTACTTTTTCGCTATACATTCATACAAGCATATTTTCAAAGATATATATAACCAGTGTTTTTTAATTTTTTGGTGTAATAGGGGACATAGCCCTGAGTTTAGTCACGGTCTCAACCAGATTCTCTACTACATAATCCACTTCATCCATGGTATTCGCCCGACCTAGAGTTATCCTCAGGCTACCATGGATCTGTTCGGACGGGATGCCCAGTGCAGAAAGTACGTGGGATGGTTCAAGTGATTTGGACGAACATGCCGAACCCGTTGATACGGCCACACCTTTCATATTAAGCATAATCAGGAGGGATTCACCTTCCACATAACTGAACCTGAAATGCACGTTGTTGGGCAGACGCTGAGTAGGATGTCCGTTTAGATATGATTCCGGAATGGAACCCAGTATTTTCGTAATAGCAGCATCTCTGAGGTTAGCCAAGTGACTTGCATCTTTTTCCAGCCTTTGGCCCGCTAATTCTGCCGCCTTTGCGAGTCCTACAATACCGGGGATGTTCTCTGTACCTGAACGTTTACCCCGTTCATGCCCGCCTCCATGTACCAGGGTTTCCAGTCTGGTACCCTTGCGTACAAATAATGCGCCCACACCTTTTGGACCATGTATCTTGTGTGCGGATAATGATAACATATCCACACCCAGGTCATCCACATTTACAGGTATCTTTCCTATGGACTGCACAGCATCAGTATGCACCAGCACGCCCTTCTCATGTGCAAGCCTGGAAATGTCTTCAATTGGCTGGATGGTACCAATCTCGTTGTTGGCATGCATGATCGATATTAGTATAGTATCGTCAATGATGGCATCCTCCACATCGTGGGGGTCAATTAATCCCTGGTCATCCACCGGTATATACGTTACTTTAAATCCATTCTTCTGAAGATTCCTGCATGTATCGAGTATTGCAGGATGTTCAACAACTGAAGTAATAATGTGCTTACCAGCATTCTTTTTCAGGTAGGCTGTACCTTTCAGTGCAAGGTTATCGGATTCGGTACCCCCTGATGTGAAAATAATCTCGTCCGGTTGAGCACCTAACAGGTCAGCTACTTGCTGCCTGGACCGATTCAATGCTTCTGCCGCTTCCTGCCCGAATGAATGAAGGCTTGATGCATTCCCAAAATATTCGTTTAAATAGGGCAGCATGGCACTTACGACCTCAGGATCAGGTTTTGTCGTTGCACTATTGTCCATATATATCTTAGCCAATTACCATTCACCTCGCATAATCACATATTTCCCAATACCCATAAAATTTACTAAATAGACAAATAAAGAGAAAAAAGAAAACAGAGACAGTAGTGTGGGAATATTCACACTTTTATCTGGTCTGGAGAAAATCCTTTTTTTACAAGAACGTCCTTCATCCTATTTTTGTGGTTACCCTGCAATTCAATCGCATTATCTTTTACAGTGCCGCCACAGGCAAATTTGGATTTCAGGTGAGTGGTAAGTTCATGCAGGTCGATTTCATGAGGATCAAGTCCGTCAATGACCGTTACTTCTTTACCATATCGTCTTCGATTTATTTTAACAATAATTCTTTGTTGTTCTTTTGCGACCTCTTCACAGATACAAAGCTCTTCAGGAAGTCCGCAAACGACACACATTTCTGAACTCATTTCTTGGTTGGTTCCTCCGATATAACGATTGCTACATAAATATTATTATATTTATGTTTACGTACTGTTGCTACTGATGATATTAAAAGATAATGGTATAATCCTTGCCAGGGATGTTAAGTATGTCAATAATATCTTCAGCCGTGCACTGGGCCTAATGTTCAATAAGGCTATATCAAAAGATTTTGCAATGGTATTCAAATTGAGGAAACAGACGACGGTTGGCGTGCACATGTTTTTTGTTTTTTTTGCCATTGATGTCATATTCCTTGATGATGGAAAGAAGGTTATCGGTACCGGCACATTGAGGCCATGGCTGGGTCATAAGCAGAAGAGAGGAGTAAAATATCTGATCGAGATGCACCAGGGCAAAGTAGAAGAATACGACATCAATAATGGGGACATCCTGGAATTTGATGAGTGAAGGGACAAATATAATAACTTTTATGGAAGTTCGTGGCATAATCAATGGTGGGGCTGCATTATATGGAACTAAATATACTCTGGTTGAATAAAAGAGACGTTGAAGAACTGGTGAACATTTATGATGTAATTCCGGTGGTCGAAGTCGCATTTAGGGAGCATGGTCTGGACAGGGTGCAGATGCCTCCAAAAATGTACCTGGATTTCAAGGGACATAACGGTGATTTACGCGTCATGCCCGGGTATCTGGAAGGACCTGACATTGCCGGGGTAAAACTGGTGAACGTACATCCTGATAACCCAGGACGCGGCTTGCCCACGGTCATGGCATTAATGGTACTGAACTCCACAAAGACCGGGGCACCCCTGGCAGTAATGGACGCTACCACATTGACCGACCTGCGCACCGGCGCGGCAGGTGGTGTGGCAGCTAAATATCTTTCACGTAAAGATTCTAAAGTTGTAGGCATGATAGGACTGGGGCGGCAGGCCAGGACACAGCTCCGGGCCATTAAGGCAGTAAGGGATATTGAACAAGTCAGGATATTTGATACGTCCAGGGATTCAGTGGATGCGTTCAAAGCCGAAATTGAACAAGAAACCAGGACGGAGATAATAAAGGAACCAAATGTTCATGAAGTGTGCGACTGCGATATCCTGGTGACAACCACCCCTGTAAGGAGTCCGCTGGTCAAGGCCGAGTGGATCAAACCTGGAACTCACATCAATGCCATCGGTGCGGATGCTGCGGGTAAGGAAGAACTGAACCCCATGATATTGAAGAAGGCAAAGGTAGTGGTAGATGCCGTGGCCCAGGCGTCTCATTCAGGAGAGGTGAATGTACCCATCTCTAAAGGCATTTTTTCTGTTGATGAGATATACAGCGAACTGGGACAGATTGTCAGCGGTAAAAAACCAGGCCGTGAAAGTGATGCTGAGATAACAGTATTTGATTCTACAGGTCTTGCCATCCAGGATGTGGTAACTGCTGACCTGATATATAGAAGAGCAATTGAGAGGAAATTAGGAACTGAACTGGATATGTTCTGACCCACATCCAAAGCGGGACAACCGAAACAAAACACATCCTTTTTAAATAAGTAAGTAGATGACCCAACATAGGGATAATGCCTACATGCTAGGCATAGATGTTAGGACAATTAATGTTACGGTAATTAACACATTCGAACGAGGGAATTAAATGGAGTTGAAGGCAACTTTTATATCAGGAAGGACTGTTGACCAGGGCTGTAACCTGGAAAACAAAACTTCAACGGCATATTTTGATGCCGCTGGGTATTGTGAGATGAATTCCGCAGATGCGGGAAAGATTGGAGTGGAACCGGGGAAAAATGTCAAGGTTGGCACTGATTTCGGGAGTGTAGTGGTACCACTTAAGATTTGCGAGGGTAATCCTGATGGACTTATTTTTATACCAATGGGACCCTGGGCCAATGCAGTGGTTGACCCAAATACATGCGGATGCGGCATGCCTGGATTTAAGGGAATTCCGGCAGTAGTGGAACCATCCAGCGAAGAGGCACCGACCATGCCACAACTTATGGCCAGGTTGAAATGAGGGAGGATAAAATATGATAATCAATGACGTACTATGCCCTTTTTGCGGTTGTCTGTGTGATGACCTGGCAGTGGAAGTAGTGGACAATAAAGTTGTGGACGTGAAACACGCCTGCAAGATTGGTGCAAGTAAGATCAGGGGCCATGACAGGATTAAGGCGCCCATGATGCGTGATGATAAGAATGGGGAGTTCAGGGAAGTATCCTATGACGAAGCTATTAACGAGTCTGCAAAGATACTTGCCAATTCCAAGCGCCCGCTGTTGTACGGCTGGGCTTCAGGCGTATGCGAGATGATGAAAAAAGGTGTCCTGCTCAATGAAGAAGTGGGAGGAATTATAGATAATACAGCTAGTGTGTGTCATGGCCCCTCTGCCCTGGGTGTTCATGAAAAGGGACTGCCTACTGGTACACTGGGCCAGTTCGCCAATAGGGCCGATCTGGTAGTATTCTGGGGCTGCAACCCGGTACAAGCTCATCCCAGGCATATGAGCAGATATTCAGTATTTAATAAAGGATTTTTCACAAATAAGGGACGCAAATCCAGAAAAGTAGTAGTATTTGATGTGAGAAAGACCGATACTGCCGATTTAGCTGACGAATATGTACAAATAAACCCTGGTGAGGACTACATGGTGTTGTCTGCCCTGCGGGCCATTGTTGCTGATAAAGCTGACGTGATCCCGGATAGTGTCGGCGGTGTGCCCAAAGAAAAATTAGTTGAACTGGGAACGGCCATGAAGGGTGCAAAGTATGGCGCGGTATACTTCGGCATGGGCTTGACCCAGAGCCGGGGTAAGTATAAGAACATTGACAATGCGGTGTCCCTTATCACCGAACTGAACGCCTATGGAAAGCACAGTATCTTACCCATGCGCGGTCATTATAATGTGACCGGTTTTGGTCAGGTGTGCGCCTGGGAGACTGGTTTTGTCAATGCAGTGGATATGTCAAGGGGCATTCCATACTACAACCCTGGCGAGACATGTTCCAATGACCTGCTGATGCGGGAAGAGATCGATGCAGCCTTCGTTATTGCCGGTGATGCCGGAGCGCATTTCCCTGCCCAGTCCATTGCCCGGATGGGGAAAGTACCTGT
>JAGLRT010000098.1 GCA_023136155.1 Methanosarcinales archaeon | reverse complement strand
CATTAGATTTGAAGTGGATACAAATAAAACAATATTTTACAAACAGGTGGTATAAATATGATAAAAAATTCATTAAACCGCGTAATAATCCTTTCAATCCTCATAACCCTTGTCATGCTTAGCGGATGTACTGGAAATAATAATGTGCAACCCGTTGTAGATGACAATGTTTCTGAACCCGACAATGGTCAATTTATCTATCAGGATGCTATTGTCGAGGATATAGATATAATGATACTCGAATCATTTCCGGTACAGGTAATGGTGAATGCCAGGGGCTACCTTCCCGATGGCTGTACTGAGATAGACAGTGTCACCACAAGCAGGGACGGTAACAAATTTACAGTCAGCATTACAACAATCCGGCCTGCTGATGCCATATGCACCCAGGCAATCGTCCCCTTCGAGGAACAAATCCCGCTAAATGTTCTGGGACTCAAGGCCGGGACCTATGAAGTAAAGGTCAATGAGGTGAGCGATTCATTTGAACTGCAAATGGACAATGCAATTCACGAAGGTCTTGATGGAGCAAGCATGGAATTGAAGACCGGCGATACCTTTTATGTTAAACTCAATGAGAACCCCACAACAGGATTTTCATGGCAAATGAACACTACAGACGGACTTGCTGTGGTTAGTGATGAGTACATTGCACCTGACACTGAACTGGTTGGTGCGGGTGGGGTCCATGAGTGGGAGATACAAGCTGTTGCCTCCGGGACACAACAGGTTACGGCTGTGTACATGCGCTCATGGGAAAATACGACAGGGGATGAGCAGAAATTTGAGTTCACTGTTGAGGTTGTAGCCCTTCTGCCTGCAAAGTATTAATGTCAAAAATATAGTCGTGACATATGAGCGAACCCATGAAGACAATCAATCTTTCAACCAAAGGAGAGCAAGTTCGGGTTGAGTTTGCAGGATGTAACCTTAAATGTCCATACTGTGTGCATATTCACCAACCTTCAACCACAAAATCAATTAAGGA
Organism: Methanosarcinales archaeon; assembly: GCA_023136155.1. Taxonomy (GTDB): domain Archaea; phylum Halobacteriota; class Methanosarcinia; order Methanosarcinales; family Methanocomedenaceae; genus Methanocomedens_B. The sequence goes on along the minus strand of JAGLRT010000098.1, from coordinate 2,132 downwards.
AATCGTGGATTTTGTCAGGAATTCAGATGCTGGCGAGGTATATCTGGGCGGGGCTGAGCCCACCATACACAAAGACCTGCCACAACTGAAACAGACAGCTAATTACTTTTACCACCTCAATATTTCCTTGAGGAATTGTCCGGTATATGAATCGCTAACCCCGGCAACTTCTTCTGGGGTACCTTTTGCAATCACAGTACCGCCAGCCTCACCACCCTCTGGCCCCAGGTCGATAATATAATCGGCGGTCTTGATGACATCAAGGTTATGCTCAATAACTACAACGGCGTTGCCGGCATCGGTCAGCCTGTCCAGTACTGATAATAGTTTCTTCACGTCATCAAAGTGAAGCCCGGTTGTGGGTTCATCAAGGATGTACAATGTGCGTCCTGTACTTCTGCGGCTAAGTTCTGCTGACAATTTTATACGCTGTGCTTCGCCCCCTGAAAGTGTGGTAGCTGACTGTCCCAGTTTTATATAACCCAAACCCACGTCATAGATTGTCTGGAGTTTGTTCCTGATCTTTGGAATATTCTGGAAGAATTCAAGGGCTTCCTCAACTGTCATATTCAGCACATCAGCAATATTCTTGCCCTTGAATGTTATCTCAAGGGTCTCGTTATTGTAGCGGCTGCTGTGACATACTTCGCACTGGACATATACATCTGGCAAAAAATGCATCTCAATAGTGATGATACCGTCGCCACTACAGGCTTCACAACGCCCACCCCTTACATTAAAACTGAACCTTCCGGGCTTGTAACCCCTGGTTTTGGATTCAGGCGTCATTGAGAACATTTCCCTGATTGGGGTGAACACATTGGTATAAGTAGCAGGATTGGAGCGTGGTGTCCTGCCAATGGGACTCTGGTCTATGGTGATTACTTTATCTATCTGTTCGATACCTTCAATACCATCGTGTTTACCCGGTTTTGAACGTGCACGATGGAGCTTGTGCGCCAGTGTTTTGTTCAGTATCTCATTGACCAGCGTGCTCTTGCCTGAGCCGGAAACACCGGTAACACAACTCATCACACCCAGGGGGAACTCCACATCAATACGTTTCAGGTTGTGTTCCTGCGCACCCCTGAGAGTCAACCAACCAGTCGGAGTCCTGCGTTCTGGCGGGATATCAATATCTTTTTTCCCTGACAGGTACTGCCCGGTAAGTGATTTTTTGGTCTTCATGACCTTTTCAGGCGAACCTGCTACTACAACCTCTCCGCCGTGGACTCCGGCGCCGGGCCCCATATCAACGATATAATCCGCGGCGAGCATGGTATCCCGGTCATGTTCCACTACAATGATGGTATTCCCCAGGTCCCGCAATTGTTTCAACATCCTGATAAGCCTGTCATTGTCCCTGTGATGCAATCCGATACTGGGTTCATCCAGGATGTACAGCACTCCCACCAGACTGGAACCTATCTGGGTGGCCAGGCGTATGCGCTGTGCCTCGCCGCCAGACAGGGTGCCTGAAGCCCTGCCCAGGCTGAGATAATCCAGACCAACATCGATAAGAAATCCCAGCCTGGCATTTATCTCTTTCAATATGCGCCTTGCTATCAGGAAATCCCGCTCACTCAATTCAATGTTATTAAAGAAATCAGCAGCATCTTTCACAGACATGGCAGATATCTTGTCAATGCCTGTATCCTTCACAGTGACCGAGAGACTGTAAGGTTTTAACCTCTTCCCACCACACTTATGGCATGGTGCCGTGCTCATGTACTGCTGTATCTTATCACGCATTTCTTCACTGGTGGATTCACGGTACCTGCGCTGCAGGTTATGGATTACACCTTCGAACCTGCTATAATGTTCCCATAAACCTGGCCTTTCCTTAGGTACATACCTGAATTTCACTTTCTCAGTGGACCCATATAGAATAATATCAAGGTGCTTCTTGCTCAACTGTTCAATCGGAGTGGTGATAGAAAAACAGAATTTATCAGCTACAGCTTTCAGGGTCTGGATATGGTAGCCATTTGGTGACTTGCCCCACGGTTCCACAGCCCCTTCAACAATGGAAAAAGAAGGGTCGGGTATAATCAGTTCAGGGTCGAATTCCATAGTATTACCCAGTCCCTGGCACTTTGGACAGGCACCCCTGGGATTATTGAATGAGAACA
>JAGLRT010000097.1 GCA_023136155.1 Methanosarcinales archaeon | reverse complement strand
CGGGTTCCAGTGCCTCAAAACTTAGTTGACAATGGGCACATGACAGATGCTCGCTAAACAGCATCTCACGGTCTTCATCCACAACCTGCACCATCACCACGCCGCCGCCCACATGCAGTGCAGTCTCAACCGAATCGGCCAGGCGTTCTTTTATGCCCTTTTTTATCACAAGCCGGTCAATAACTACATCGATATTGTGTTTTTGGTACCTGCCCAGCTGAATATCATCTTCCAGGCTATGTATATCACCGTCCACCCTCACCCGGTTATATCCTTCGCGTTTCAGATCATCGAACAACTGCTTGTATTCGCCTTTGCGGTCCTGTATTATGGGTGAGAGCACATGTATCTTGGTACCCTCAGGCAGTACCATCACGCTGTCTATTATCTGGTCAAGGGTCTGGGGTGCTATCTCCCTGCCGCAATCAGGGCAGTGGGGCACGCCGATCCTGGCATATAGCAGCCTCAGGTAATCGTGTATCTCTGTTACCGTGCCCACGGTTGAGCGGGGGTTCTTGCTTGTGGTTTTTTGTTCAATGGATATGGCAGGGGAGAGCCCCTCAATATATTCCACATCGGGCTTGTCCATCTGGCCCAGGAACTGGCGTGCATAGGCTGATAGGGATTCCACGTAACGGCGCTGTCCTTCTGCATAAATAGTATCAAATGCAAGTGAGGATTTACCGCTACCGCTGATTCCGGTAATAACTATGAATTTGTCCCTGGGTAATTCCAGATCGATGTTTTTCAGGTTGTGTACCTTTGCGCCTTTGAGCAGTATCTTATCCAATGCCATTGAGATGCTCATCTTTTACCTGAAACATATTAACACTTTCAGCCAGATAAATCTGGAATCGGGGCAAAAGGCAGGAAGGTTTATTGATCATTTGCAATCTATTCAAATTACTGTTAATAGACACGATGTTAATGGTGATAAATCCGGGAATGGACTTTATCTGGATGGAAGGGATAAGGTGTGAGCGAAGTAGAGTGGTTTCCGATAATATGACTTTATGGGTATAAGTACAAGGGATGTGTAGATTATGCCAGTTAGGAAACAAATATCGAAAAAGAGAAAGACCGAAGGAAACTGTATAAGGGCATTACATTTATGTGAAATTTGGGTAGTTATGTGTGACAATATACATTTCGGAGAATAAAATGAGTGAAATAAAACACCTAACATTGGAAAATATTACAAAAATCAATGAAAAAATACATAAAATCGCATTAAAAGACCACAAAATAGTATTTGGTGCAAATTCGGATAATGAAATTGATAAGATTGAAAAATTGATTGAATGTACACCGAAAAATAAATCAATTATTGAAGTTGCCGCATATTATCTGAAAAATATAACTATATTACAAGCATTTTCTGACGGTAATCATAGAACCGCTATTGCAGCCGTTTTATTTTTTTTAAAACAAAATAATTATGTTTTCACACATAATATAATAGGTAACAGCTCAACCCAACTTCGAAACGATATAGATAAAGCATGTTTTGAAGTTTACGGATACTCCTATCATGCAATGGATACAGATGTATTAAATGATGATGATAAAGTGTATTTAGTATGTTTAGATTTTATTAAAAAAAGATTACTTTAACCCAATTCTACCAGTACATCATACATTTCATGAAGTACTTCATCTATTAATTCTACATCATCTTGATTGTCAATTTCTTCCATGTTAAATATATCTATACTTACAAGTATATATATTTAAGTAGAATACTTATTTCCAACTTTCAATTAATTGGTTCCTTTCCCTTATTGCTGGCAATCCTTGACCGTCCATAACTCAATCATACTCTTTATCCGTGTCTTTACCATAACGCGATATAGACATAGTTATAATCCATCTCCGACAACTTGAGATCCGCACCAAATGAAGCTCCCTACAGTAGAGCTCTGTTGGGAGCTTCACTTAAAGCCGAATTTTGAGGGTGCTGGATGGATGTGGGGGCAAGGGTATGAGATGGATGCCGTGGCCTTGTTTTTTTTATATTTGAAAATCTAGCACCAAAAACCTTAAATTTGCAAATGCTTTTATATCAATAGTGTGGATTCATAATTAAGGGAATAAACCATTATAAAAAAGTGCAAAAAAGCACCTTTTTTGATGGAATACTGCGAAATAAAACTTAAAATTATTTGGGTGAGTTAAGATGAGCTATGTATGCATCTTCCTTGTGGGCAATCGATGTACTGCAAGTGTGGCCCATTATTTCCCTGATACCAGACATATTGAGAAATATTGCCATAGTCTTGATGCCCAAAAGTGCCCTGTAATGCTGATATATGTAACCCAACCAGGTATATTTTCAGAAGGGTGGTAGACTGTTAATGGTTCAGTCGATTTCTTCCAGTTTTAATTTGAGTTCCCTGATACGGTCCCTCAAGGAGGCGGCATCTTCAAACTCAAGCTGCTTTGCTGCCTTTTGCATACTGGATTCCAGGTCGATTATTAAATTCAGTATCTCCTCTTGAGATACATCATCAAAGAGCTCTGTATTATTTTCATCGTATTTTGGTACAATATCTCCCCTGATGGACTTGGTTATTGACTTGGGTGTGATGTTATGCTGTCGGTTATATTCCTGCTGGATGAGACGACGCCGATTTGTTTCATCCACTGCCCTTTTGATTGAACCAGTAATCTTATCAGCATACATCACCACCCTGCCATCTATGTTACGGCTGGCACGCCCAATGGTCTGTATGAGCGAACGTTCAGACCTCAGGAACCCTTCCTTATCTGCGTCAAGAATAGCGACAAGTGACACCTCGGGAAGGTCAAGACCTTCCCTTAACAGATTTATGCCCACCAGTACATCGAACTGGCCAAGGCGCAAGTCCCGTATTATCTCCACACGTTCAAGGGTCTGGATATCTGAGTGCATATACCTGGCCTTGATATCGAGTTCAAGCAGGTATTCGGTCAGGTCTTCAGCCATTCGTTTGGTTAGGGTAGTGACCAGAACACGTCCGCCTGCATCCACCTCGCACCCGACTTCTCCTATAAGGTCGTCCACCTGTCCTTCTACAGGCCGTATAGCTACTTCAGGGTCCACCAGTCCGGTGGGCCTGATTATCTGTTCAACTACTTTGCCGCTACTTTCAAGTTCAAAATCGCCTGGCGTCGCCGAGACATATATGGTCTGTCCCGCACGTATGCGAAACTCATCTATTCTCAGCGGCCTGTTGTCATAGGCACTGGGTAGCCTGAAACCGTTAGACACAAGTGAATCCTTGCGGGCGCGGTCTCCGTTGTGCATTCCCTGGATCTGTGGAAGGGTAACATGGCTTTCATCAAGGATGACCATATAATCATCGGGAAAGAAATCAAGTAGTGTATATGGTGGCTCTCCGGGTGAGCGACCTTCCATATGCGCGCTGTAGTTCTCTATACCAGAACAGTATCCAATTTCGCGCATCATTTCGATATCGAACCGCGTCCTCTGTTCAAGCCGCTGTGCTTCTAAAAGTTTTCCCTGGGAACGGAACTGCTCAACTTCTACTTTCAGTTCTGCTTCAATTGATACAATGGCTTTTTCGATGGTCTCAGCAGGCATAACATAGTGCCGGGCAGGATATATTGCAGCGCGCTGGAGGTCGTGCAGGGTATGACCTGTCAATGGGTCAAACTCTGTTATCCGTTCCACTTCATCGCCGAACAATTCTATGCGCAATCCCTGGTTTGACATGGCTGGAAAAATCTCAACCGTATCACCCCGCACCCTGAAATTGCCCTGAGTAAAATCCAGGTCATTACGTTCGTACTGGATATCTACCAGCGCAGCCTGGATATTTTTTCTTTCGATGTGCTGGCCCACATCGAGTATAAGAGTCATACTACGCCATTCTTCCGGGCTTCCCAGGCCGTAGATACATGATACACTGGCAACCACGACCACATCCCTTCGTTCAATGAGTGAACGGGTGGTTGCGAGCCTGAGTTTGTCAATTTCATCATTAATTTGGGCATCTTTTTCAATATAGGTGTCTGTAGTAGGCAAATATGCTTCTGGCTGGTAGTAATCATAATAACTGACAAAATATTCTACTGCATTGTCAGGGAAGAACTCCTTGAATTCGCTGTACAATTGGGCGGCCAGGGTCTTGTTGTGGGCAATGACCAGGGTGGGGCGCTGGACTATTTCGATAACCTTAGTTGCGGTGAAGGTCTTGCCTGAACCAGTGACCCCGAGGAGAGTCTGGTGTCGTTCACCTGCCTGGATGCCTTTTGATAAGGCTTCTATGGCCGGCCCCTGATCACCAGTGGGCTGGAAGTCTGAGACTACTTTAAACGGAGGCATTTATTGGAAGTTATGTTAAGGAAAGGTATTAAAAGTTAGGTCGACTGCTCAGTATTTCCGACTGAAAA
>JAGLRT010000096.1 GCA_023136155.1 Methanosarcinales archaeon | reverse complement strand
CCGTGACCGGACTGACCTTCGGGCTATTGATATTCATTGACGCCCTATCCAGGACTTCAGGCAGTGTGTGGACTTCCGTCATTCTTGAATTCTCAATAATCGCGCTCATACTTATCTTCATAGTTTTTCTTGAAAAATATACACGGGACAAGTACGGACCCTTTGAGGAGGGGAAATAAATGGACCCAGTAACTTTAATGTTATTCATTATCGCAGGTGGCGTATTTGTGGGTGTTTGCGTACATTTCATCCCAGCCAGTGCGGTGGGTGCCATGTCCGCATCCACCGGTATCGCCACAGGCCCTTCCATGCTATCATTCGGCGCTGGACTTTCCGGCATCCTGTCAGCTTCTTTTGCACTGGAAGCAGGTCCGGTGGCAATGCTAGCTTCAGGGGCTGCCAGTTCTACCTTGATGGTAGTGCTGACCATACTGGGCGGTAACCTGATGAATGCCTTTGGCACAGGCGTACCTCCTGTTTCCGGCCAGACAGCCAGCGGACAATCAGTCCTGGGCAGCAGCACTAAGGATGCTATCACAGGCTGGGAACAAAAACCATTTGTTACTCCAGGTACTGACGGTCACGGTATGCCTGTGCAAACAGTAATAAGCGGTGTCATTGGGGGAATAATAGGGGGACTTGGTGGTGCCATGGTGTTCCTGGGAGTACATTACCTGTTTGTACCAATAACCCAGGAAACGGCAGCAATATCAGGGATGATAGCAGCAGGAATATTCCTCATCAACTGCGTACTGCCCGCATATACACTTGTTGGGAAGACCGAAGGCATGTTTGATAGGAAGATGTTGAGAATCCCAAAAACATTCTTTTCATGCCTCATTGTCAGCACATTCCTGGCAGTAATAATATACTCGGTGTCAACGTATGCATCAATGGGGGCGGTTTAAATGAGTGCCGGAACTCCTGCAGTATCGGGCGGAGCTGACATTCCATCCCTTAGATTATTCATAGTTTCAATAATCACAGGACTGGCAGCCATTTTCCTTCAAGGATATACTGCTGCCTATGTTTTTATTTTAGTTCCACTTATCTGGCCAGCTTTCGTGAGCAGTGCCAATGGTGTACGCAGCCTGGCAAGTTACGGCCTGGGTACGGGGACATCATCTATTGGGTACTGGGGTACTGCTGTAGGTGCAACAGCTGTGTATGCGGGCATGCAGTTGGGCATGAATCCCATAGTTGAGATTGCGGCTGCTCTGGCAGGCGGGGCCATCACAGGCATCTGCGCCCAAAAGATTATCAAGATGAAAATCCCGGTAATGATACAGGAGAGTTCCATACTGGCAGCATCTACAGCCGTGATAATCAGGTTCCTTGCAGGATTGTTCCCTGAGCAGGTGACCCTGTTGTTCCCTCTGTTGTATATTGCTGTGACCCTTGCCGTTCTTCATCCATACAACGGCAGCATGGGTGCCGGTGAGAACCAGCGCAGGACCCTGTGGTTGTCGGGTGTGGAAGCATCCTTGACCACAGCAGTGTTCGGACTGGTACTGCTGCTCATGGTCCCGTCTTTTGACGCTGCAGGGATAATACTGGTTAGCGCCCTGGGATTTGCAATTTTTATCAGTGGTTGGTACCGAATGGTGAAAAAAGATATCTATGGAATGTCATGGACCGGTTTTCCAGTTGCTGAACATTGAGGTGTAAAAAATGTATGCCATAATAGACCAGGACGAAAAGGTTGCTATTGACCCATACAACGGCATTATTGCCCAAATGGACGAAGACAATGTGCAGGCAAATCTGGCTGTGGTATCTGATCGGATAGATACACTGGAGGCAGTTGCAGTTGACCTTATGCACTCTCTTGACCCCGACACCACACCTCTCATATCACACCCCAACCGGGAAGGTATATTCCTGAACCTGGGGAAGATTACCAATCTTGTATACGGCATTATCCTGGGACTATTCATCAGTGCCATAGCTCTTTACATCCTTTATGGAGGTGACCTGTGATGGGTTCTACTGTACCCAACTGGCCTCCTGTATCAGGTGAATATATTACAGGCGACCCTGGCTCATGTGCAGCAGTGATTACCCTTGCCAGCGATCTGGACAAGGAACGCCTGACACAGCACTGTGCCATTGCAGGATCTATGAAGACCGAGAACATCGGCATTGAAAAAATAGTGGCTAATATTGTTTCCAATACCAATATCCGATATCTTCTGGTGTGCGGTGCTGAGGTTCACGGCCACCTATCAGGAGACGCAATAATAGCTATGCACCGCAGTGGCATCGATGAAGAGGGCCGTATTATCGGGGCAAGTGGTGCTATCCCATATATTACTAATATTAATTCAGATACCATCAATATCTGGCGCAGCCAGGTGGAGATAATTGACCTGATGAACATTGAGGACATGGATCGTATCGTGCAGACATTAGACGGCCTTGCCACAAAAGAAGAGTATGAAGGTGAGCCTTTGCTGGTATCTTTTGGCGGCAGCAGTGAAACTGTTGAGGAAGGCCTAACAGTCATATCCCCTGAACTGGTTTCACTTGAAGGAAGGATAAGGGCCATAGAATCAGAGGTCAAGGACATAGGCAAAGTACAGAAGATAATGTCTGGCCTGTATTCAGGGATGTTCCAGGGTTTTATAATCGGATTTGTGATAACGTTCATATTGTTATTGTTGAGGCGGTTGATATGAAGGAGAAACAGACCATACCTGCTATCGGTACTCCAAATACTAGGGAGATCGACCGCATGGCTAAGGACATGGGGCGTAGGGTCATGATAATAGGACGGGACCAGCGTACATTTGCCGGAGTGGGGCATCCTGCTGCCAGATTGTACCTTGTTCTGGGACTTATGGTAGGATTGCTACTGCTTCTTTTGGGAGTGATCGGATATGGATTATGATACATTGATGGAACGGCTGGATAAGATCGAGACTACTGTTGAATTTTCATCCGGTGAGATATTACAGCATAGAGGGACCATGATCGGCAGATGGATCGGCATACTTTACGGTATGGTGGCGGCTCTGTTACTGGTCAACCTGCTGGGGATTTAGGTGATATTATGTTCAAGTATGCACGGGACCAGAAGGTAATAGATATCGGGAATGTAAAGATTGGGGGAAACGTGGGCGAGAACCCTACGGTATTAATACCTACCATCTTCTATGACGGTCATAACATCGTAGATGATAAGAACAACACCTTTGATGAGAAGAAGGCTGAACAAAAGATACGTGAAGTGGAGGAAGCAGGAGATAAGCACCATGTCCCATACATATTCCAGGTAGTGGGCCTTACCCCTGAACTCATGGTCAAGGGACTGGACTTTGTGGCAGACCATACCGATGCGCCCCTGGTAATAGATTCAGCAGATCTTGAGTCCAGAATAGTCGGACTGGACCATGTTTCAGGGAATGGTTATGCCAGCCGTACCATGTACAATGCAATTAACATGATGATCGACGAAGAAGAAATTGCAGTACTTACCCGCTCAAAAATAGAGGCCACTGTTATCCTGGGATTCAATATGCAGGACCCATCGGTGAAAGCAAGGACTGCTCTGTTGGAGGACGGCGGCGGTTTTGTGGATAAAGGGTTGCTCACCATTGCAAAGGAATGCGGGTTTGAGAAGATACTTTATGACCCTGGAGTGCAGCCATTTGGTCAGGGTGCAGGTTCTTCATTCAGGCTGCTGTCTGTAGCCAAGGCACTTTACGGCCTGCCTACTGGTGTGGGTGCACATAATATTCCCAGTTCATGGGCATGGCTTCATAAGAATGCAGAAAAAGAATACCGCAGGATAGCAGATATTTCAGCCAATACCATAGGTATTACAGCCGGAGCTAACTCGCTGTTCATAGGACCAGTGGAAAATGCAAAATATGCAGCGCCTGCCGTGGCAATGACAGACATCCTGATGGCGGATTCACTGCAGGATTTCGGCATCGAACATGCAGAGGACCACCCCTATGAACTAGCGTGAGGTCTGGATATGTTACACTTTGGCATCGAGTTTTTGGCAAATGAAACTGCAGATACATTGGCAGATATGATACGGTTCTCTGAGGAGAACGGCATCGAATATGCCTGGATAACAGACCATTATAACAACCGCGACTCATTTTCGTTACTGACATATATCGCAGCCAGGACATCCACTATAAAACTGGGAACAGGGGTTACCAATCCATATACAAGGACAGCCCCGCAGCTGGCATCTGCAATTGCTACCGTGGATGAAGTATCGGGCGGCAGGGCGGTATTCGGTATCGGCCCGGGCGATAAGATGACCTTTGAGAATCTGGGTGTTCAGTGGACAAAACCACTTCAAACTGTAAGGGAGACTGTGGAAGTAGTGAAGCGCCTCACATCAGGCGAGTCTATCTCCTGTAATGGTGAAGTAGTATCAATAAAGAAGGCTAAGCTCAATTTTGGTAAAACCACAATCCCTGTATATATTGGGGCACAGGGTCCGGGAATGCTGAAACTAGCTGGTCGGATAGGGGACGGGGCACTGGTTAATGCCTCACATCCCAGGGACTTTGAGTTTGCTCTCAATATGCTTAGGGAAGGGGCAGCTGGCAGGAACTTTTCACAGTTCGATGTTGGTGCATACACCAGTTTTTCGGTAGCTAAAAGCCGCGAAGAGGCAGTAGCAGCAGCGAAGCCAGTGGTGGCATTCATCACAGCTGGCTCTCCGCCCGATGTGGTCAAGCGGCACGGTATACCAGAGGAAGATTATACCAGGCTCACATCGGCTTTTAAAGAAGGGTTCAAACAGACAATTCAGACCGTTACTGATGATATGATCTCAGCGTTCTCCATTTGTGGCACTCCTGATGACTGCATTGAGCAGATCCATGAATTGGAAAATGCAGGAGTGACACAGATAATAGTGGGTTCGCCAATAGGACCTGACAGAACGGAAGCGATCAAACTGGTAGGAAAAGAAATTATCCCTGCAATGGGGTGAGGAGGAATAAATATGGCATACATGGATAAGATACTAAGAGTCGACCTTACGAACGGGAAAATCATGGATGAGGTGCTTGACGAACAAACAAAAAAGATGTTTATCGGGGGCAGGGGACTGGGTGCAAAGATAATCCATGATGAAGTTGACCCTAAAGCTGACCCGCTGGGGGAATCTAACAAGATCGTGTTCACTACCGGACCCTTGACTGGTACAAAGGCACCCACTTCAGGCAGGTTCAGTGCATCATTCAAATCACCACTTACCAATTTGCTTACAGACTGCCATGCAGGCGGTCATTTCGGACCCTGGATAAAAAAGGCAGGGTACGATGCAATTATAATCCAGGGTAGGGCTGCTGAACCTACATACCTAACAGTGTCTGATGAAACTGTTGAACTCTGCAGTGCAGCTTCCCTGTGGGGAAAGACCACCAGTGATACCAATGAGACCCTTGAGAAGAAACACAGGGGCAAAGTAATCTGCATCGGGCCCGCCGGTGAGAATCAATCCCT
>JAGLRT010000095.1 GCA_023136155.1 Methanosarcinales archaeon | reverse complement strand
TTGTTATACTACCTGTAAGAATGAAACCGATCTGACCAAGCTCATCACGATAAGCCTCAAACTGACGAAGGTATTCGTCAAGGCTAGGAAAGGAATCAGATACATCGGTCATTGAAATCATCCTCTACATGAATATAATAATCCTGCCAATATGTAGACTGTTAGGTCCATATACCATGTATGGGCGAAATCGATTAGTTCAGACTTGAAACACAAATAATCCCAGGATGAATAATAAGGACTGAAATAAATTCAAAGTTAAGCAATTTGAATGTTGCGGAAAGTAGGAAAAAACACAGTATTGAACATAAAACATTATATATGATGCTTGAATTAATAACATTCGAAAATATCTGGAATAAGGTATATGAAAATTCGATCTATAAAAATAGAAAAACTTTTCGAAATATTTGATTATGATGCTTCATTTAATAATAATGAACACGTTTTAATCATAGCAGGAGCTAACGGATTTGGAAAAACAACGATATTGAATATAATATCGAATTTATTCAATAGAAAATTTCTTTTTTTTCATAAACTCGTATTTGAAAAAATAACTATCAACTTGGATGACAATATCTCCATCGTAATTTCCAAAAGGGTAGAAAACAATGAACCAAATGTAAAATTTATATTTGCTCAAAACGATGAAACGATTGAAACCGTCAACTATTCTAGCAAGATTGAAAAAGACATTGAGAGAATGATTGAAAAATCTCTGCCAGTATCAAAAATAGATTGTGATAATTGGTATGACCATCGGAGTGAATTGAGATTAACAACCGATGATCTTATTAATAAATATGCAAACCAATTACCTAATGGAATAATTAAAAAGGTTTTAAAGATAAAACAAGAAAAAACAAATTCAATCCTAGATTCAATAAAAGTTCATTTAATAAGGGAGCAAAGACTTTTAAAAAAAGTTGTAACTACTGAAAGAGACTATCGTGGGTTTAAAGAGAAACCTATCATGATGGAAACGATTCAGTCATATGCTAACGAACTGAGGGAATTGATTGCACAGTATTCACAAAAATCTTTTAAAATATCGCAAGAACTTGACAGCACTTATCCTAAGCGCTTGATATATGAGACAGCAATAGTTACTGAGGACGAATATAATGTTCGTTTTAATGAACTAAAAGAAAAACAGAACAAATTAGAAAAAAATAATTTGTATGAAATTAAGCAAGAAAATCTTGGATATAGCGAAACTGATTCAAAAGCCCTTTTAGTATATTTAAATGATTTAGAAAAAAAATTGGGTGTTTTCGACGACCTTCTTGTAAAACTAGAATTATTTACAAGTATTCTAAACAAAAGAAGATTTACACACAAAACTATTGAAATAGATAGGGAGATCGGATTTTATTTTAAGACTATCACCGGTAAAAAATTAGAATTAACTCAACTTTCATCAGGAGAGCAACATGAGGTTGTTTTACTTTATGAATTAATATTTAATGCAGAACAAAATATTCTTGTTCTTATTGACGAGCCCGAAATATCGCTTCATGTTACTTGGCAAAAAGAGTTTCTTAATGATTTGATGAGAATTATTGAAATACAAAATATTCAAGTTGTAATTGCAACTCACTCGCCATCAATCATAAATGATAGGTGGGATTTAGTCTATAATCTTGGGAATGTTGATGTCTAATGAAAAAACAAGATATTACATATCAAGAAAAACTAAATGAGTTGCTACTTGACATTTCGCATCCTAATAATATGGAAATGGTGTTTGTTTTTTTAGAAGGTGAAAGCGACATAAAGCTTTTCAGAAAAATATTTAATTTAGATAAATGTAAAGTAGAAACTATTCCTGGAGGTAAGTTTAAACTTGAAGAATGTGTTGGAAAATTGGCAGACATTTTTCCATATATTATCGGAATTAGAGATGCTGATTTTGTTCACTTAGGAGCGAAACCATACAAAAAAGCAAATATGTTTTTAACGGATTTTCATGACATGGAAATGATTATTATTTCAGAGGACGAAGTATTCAATGCATTGATTATTGAACATCTTGATTTATCAAATGAAAAACTTTCGAATATAAGAAATAATATTCTAATTTCAATTGAACAAATAGGTTATTTAAAGTGGCTTAATGAAGAAGAAAATTTACAATATAAATTTGAAGCAGGATTCCAAGATTTAATATCATTCGTAAAGCTTGAAATGAAATTTGAAGAATATTTTAAAAGGGTTTTGTCCAAATCGCCTAATGCAAAAATTACTGATGAAACAATTATTTTAGCTAAAATGAATACCTTGAAAAATATTAATCCTGACCCATTACAATTATGCAATGGACATGATTTCATGAAAGGATTTTCACAATTTATTACACAAGAATGTAGTGTGAGAAATGTCAATGACCGACATATTGCAAGTTCCTGTAGAATGACTTTTACTTTTGAACATTACTGTAGGACAGAATTGTACATTAATACACAAATGTGGGCAGACAATAATAACTGTGTTATTTATTAATATTAAGTAATGAAAAATGCCCTTCACCTTCATTTATTAATTCCGCCTAATACTCTTCGAAATAAAATTATATTACAATAAAGGTGTATTTTGGGTTTTTATCACAAATCCGAGCATGAATCTCCTATCTCGCAATAACTATCCACGTACTAAAAATATAAGGTCTTACTATACTTAAAGTCAGCGATATTGACCATATCGAAGATTGCATAGACTGTCTTGTCTTTGGACAGGAGCATATTGTTAAAATATACGTTAATACCCATCTTCGCCACAATGTATTAAAAACCCCATCAGTGAACTACATCCTTTTTCAAATCTGTTCTACATCTTCTTGATCCCAATCGATTTCAAGTGATTTTTCATCCCTAAATATTTGCAATTGAACATCTCCAGAATGTTTTTTTGCGCATTCGTCATGGCCGTAAGTTTAAGTGTCCGGGATTTATCTCCGTTCAGACCCAACTTTCCCATTTCACATCTCTCCAGTATACGATAAACTTTATTCACACTACTCACACCCTCCATCTTATTTTCCCTGAGCTTGTTAGTGATAGTTACATCCAGTAGATAACTCAGAATGCATATCGTATAATGTGCGCGGACATGTTCCTTCATATAGACAAATGTCGGCTGGAACTTAAGGAAAGATTTCACTTCTCTGAATCCTTCCTCTACCTTATTTTTATCTCGATAGGCCTTAATAAGTTCCCTGGGACCGAGTCTATACTCCTCCGGCTCTGTAGTTTCACAGATGTTCGTAACCAGCATCCAAATACCATCTGTCAGCATTGCCTTTTTAATCGCTTCCGTTTTTCTCTCGTAAACGAGATCGAATGTCTGGACCTCAGATCCATTATTCTTAGTCAGAACTGTAGACTCAAGGCGATAAGATAAAAACTGATTTACTTTAAACTTCTTCAAAATCTTGTCAATCCTTTTTTCTGTCGGTTTTACTTGACGGCTTTTTTTTGCCTCCAGAAGAGATTGTTTCTCTCGCTCCAGTTCTTCTATCGCTTTTTCTATGAACATATTTCTGGCTTGACGATGTGTTTCAAGCAGACCTGGACTAAAGACCAATACGTGCCGCCTATTATCAATATCCACTTCGAGATCTTCGTAGTACGTGTTATCATCGTATTTGGTTAAACCAATCGAAAGTATCTTTTTTTCTGTAGTTTTTTCTGTAAAGTTCTTGAACCTCTTGATATCAATTCCTTCAACTGTAGATAGCTGGTTTTAATTCAGGGCAGTGGTGTACAGGTATTTCTTACTGTTTTCAAGATGTCCCAGGTTATCATCTGAGACCATTCCACGATCAAACACCATAACAATTTACTTAAATTTAAACTTCTGTGCCCACTCGTCAGCGTTTCCCGTAAGCGTTTTGACATCGGCAGTGTAATCCTCAAGAATATCCCACGAAAAAGGTTCACCTTTTGAGTTGACTAGGAGTGAAAGAACGACCCTTTTGCTTTTGAATCCGTGTGATTTGGTTCGACCGGGACTTGCAAGCTCACATTTTGTCCCCTCAAAATGGGAGTCGGAAAGATTATAGAAAACTATTCGCATACTCGCATTATCTCGTTTTTTGAGTGTCTCGTAAAGCCATTGTTCGATTTTTTCTTTTTGCTGCTCAATTACCGTGAGTTCACGGTATATTCGTGATTCGTTGAAATGTGTTCCATCAATTCCAATAATGAGATCGCAAGCGGTTGTTTTGAACCAGTCAACGGCATTTAGATAACTCCCCGGTTCAAGACAACGGTAGAAGGTGAGAATTTTTACAATATCACCGGTAGATATGTCTTTTTTCCGGTTTTTACTGGTTTCTTCTGGCAATGGAAATAGTTCTGAAAGGCCCCATTCGTGATCCCATAAGTGGTTCAAAAAAGCTACGTCAAGGTAGTGCCAATGATCTTCGAAAAGCAGGTCATCAAGGGTTGTAACGATTGTGTCGGTGGACAGGCTGATCTTCAGCACGTTGCGTATTTGTTGTGATTTTTCAGGAGTGAGTTTTCCGAGATAAGTGATTATTCTTTTTTTGCTCTTGCCGTCTTCTCGATATGATTCTGCAATTGAGTATTAATTGTAGGTGTCATATTTTTTTCGGGTGTGTTTGTAAATATATAGTCTGTTCTACTGATTCAGTATAAAATAAGTGCTACTTAAGTGTATCTATATTGTATTCTGTTCTACAACTGAAAAAATTGAGAAAGTATTCGGATAAAAATAATAGAGAGGATAGGACATTATGCAAGGTTATTTATGCATGATAAACAGTGAATTTGGATGGGATACTGGAGAAGATGGGTTATAATTGTTTTTTCAGTTTTCCAAGATTCCTTCCATTTGTCAAGAGCCTCTGGCCATTCATTTCCCATATCTGTGAAGCTAACGTGAAACTCTTTAACAATTGTGCCAAAAATGGAGTCAAATTCTATAATTCCACGTAAACTTAAACCCATTCCAAAATCTACATTTAGTGGGAGAGGATAATGTAATTCAAAGTCACGATTTTCTTCTGCAGGTAAATCAGGAATGTTGTTGTAAGTTTCAGTACTTGTATTACCTTTAGCTTTCCTCATATCATCTAAAATTTTTTCTTGTTCAGACCAGTTTATCTTATCAATTGTAACATTATTACAAATTACCTTAGCAATCAATTGTTTTGGTGTTAGTTTAACATCAGACTGACTTCTTATTTCAAATTTTAGACAAATAATTGGAAAAGATCGTTCTGTAATGAATTTAATTTTTTTTCCGTTTATTGGTATTTCGATTTCTTCTGCAGTCTTTTTACGACCTTTTTTCTTAGCCCATCCCCACCCAATAAAACTGAGTGCTTTCATAATCCACCAGGATATTGATATAATAATTTCTGTCATAACATCATATCTGTAAACTAAACACATTTATGCGTTTTGATGTGAAAAGATGAAACTTTTTATTATTTTGTGGTTACAATGATTTTGGGCAACTCTCTTATCTTCAAGGGTCGTTAACCTGACTACTTCATACCTCCACAAACCGCATTACAGAGCACACAGAGGACACAAAGAGTTGGGGTTGTTTCTTCTTATGGTCTCTGCGATCTCGGCTGAAAACGGATACGACCAGAAGAAATAAAAAACTCTGTGCTCATACTGGTACAGTGGCATCCAGAACGATCTCGCTGACAAATGCCTTATCCAGCAGCTGTATAACCTGTTCCTGCAGTAGCTGGCACTTCGTCCTTGAAAGCTGCATGTCATGCTCCTGGAGTTCCTCATACTTCCCAATCCCTTTCTTAAGCTCTTTCACCTTGTTCACATAGCTGGTCTGGCAGGCCGTCCCAAAAGTAAAAATTCCTCACGAAATAAGCCCAATAAAGTGTTTAAATTTAAAACTAAGGAATATAATTTGCAAAATTTGGAGTTTTAGGACGGCCTGCTGGGTACTTTTTGTCGGTGTCTTTTCAGAGTTCAGCAAACCTGCCAGTTCGTTCAATGTAATATCTACCGAATAGGCACACTTGCTTTCGTACTTGTCGAAGATCAGCTTGCGCTGTTTCTCAACATCCAGCATCGGGACTGATTCAAACAATTCATCACTAGTTTCCAACACACCCCATGCATTGATGTCTGTAACGAACTCTTCCAGTGATTCAACAAGTGCTGCGTGGGTATTAGCTACAAAGTACACACCGCCGGCCGGCCTTGCCCGTGTCACCTTACCCAAGTCCCCGCCAGTGCTCAGCAGATCCTTCACAGGCACCCCTTCCCGCACCAGCATCTGGATCAGTGTCTTCCCCAAACCCGTGGATTCCACAGCCTGGAACTTGGGATGCCACCTGTCATATGCCTGCCTGAACAATTTCGGCTGGTCCGGCCCCTCAAGCCTGTCACGCAGGATATCGAGCAGCAGCAAATCATTATCCAGCGTTACAGTCCAGGTTGCCAGGACAAAATAATCAGCAATGGTCCTGGTGGATGCTGCCGGGTCGCTGGTCTGGAATATCCAGCAATCCCTTGCCCTTACATTCCTGCTATTACAGGCGTCGTCATAGAGTTTGTACAGGTCGCCGTCAGGCTCGAAATACCTGAATAACTGGCGCTTGAATAACACACCACATCCAACATAACTGCGAACCCATTCGAAGTCTAAACAATCTTTATAAGGTTATCACCCCAATCTCGCAAGTAAGAATCCAAAATAACCCATGAGGAGCACCCAACCATGAACCCTGATAAAAAAATACCCATCCTGATATCGATATTATCCCTCTTCATCATACTAATATTAGCCTTCCCAACCATCACCCAATCCATCACAGAACTCATAAACCAACCCGTCCGCCCCTACGACCCCGCCGCCACCTACACCGGCAGCGACCTCCTCATCCTGGCCCCCCGTGTAATGTTCACAGGCGGCGAATCAGCCATCACCATAGCAGCCACTGAAAAAGGCCTCCCTGTCGAGCAGAGCATCACCTTCATGCTGGTGGACACCGCCGGCATTGCCACCACCCTCACCAGCGGTTCAACCGGTCCATCCGGTCACGCCGTTGCCACCTTTGACGTGCCAGTCCTGAAACAAGGCACCTACACCCTGGTGGCCCAGCCTGTAGGTTCCAATGCCACTTTCAACGGCAGTGTCAGGATTGCCAACAGCAGCGCCCTGTTCCTTGAGACCGATAAGCCCATCTACAAACCCGGCCAGACCATCCAGGGCCGCATCCTGTCCCTGAACAACAAACTGATACCAGTATCAGGCATGTGTACAATTGAGATTTCAGATGCTAAAGGCATCAAAATATTCAAGAATACCCTGGACACCAACGAATACGGCGTGGCATCCTTTGACATGCCACTGGCCAGTGAAGTGAACCTGGGTATCTGGAAAGTCAAGGCCGAAATGGGCCAGGCCCAGACCCAGCTTGACCTGAGAGTCGAAGAATACGTGCTGCCAAAGTTCAGCGTGGATATAAGCACACCCCAAGACTGGTTCCTGGTGGATGACAAGATTACCGGTCAGGTAGATGCTGCCTACTTCTTTGGCAAGTCAGTGGAAGGCCGGGTAAGTGTGGTTGCCTCAAGATACGTAGGCGTATGGGAAGAATATGCCACGTATGAGGCAAACCTGGAAGATGGTTCTGCCGAATTCGAACTACCAGAGGCTGGCTGGGTAGCCGGCACCTACGGCGCAGGTGGCATGGGCAGTATGCAACTAAATATATCAGTGACCGACACCGGAGACCATATTGAGACCACCACCAAACTACTCAAAATAACTCAATCCCCTGTGGTGCTGCAGGTCATACCCGAATCCAGGTTGGTCAAGCCAGGCATGCCTTTCAATGTACTGGTGGTTACTGAAACCCCTGACGGTAAACCCCTGGAGCAAATTGTAGAAATTGAAATTGAATTTATGGATAACAACTACGATTACCAGACACAGTCATCCACCGTTACCACCAGCAACGGAGTAGCACTTGCTGAATTCCATGCACCTGAAGATGTACAGAGCGCATCACTTTATGCCCGCTCAGGCGATGCATCCCAGA
>JAGLRT010000094.1 GCA_023136155.1 Methanosarcinales archaeon | reverse complement strand
CCAGACCAGCAAGGGCACCCCACAGGTGGGTGATACCATGACCTTCAAAGTATACAGCACAAATCCCGGCACTGTGTATTATGATATCGTGGCAGGTGGCAGGACCGTGTTCTCTGCCACAAGTGATGAGCGCAACATCAGTCTCGCAATCACGCCCCAGATGAGCCCAAAAGCCAAAGTGGTAGCGTATATCATCAATCCCAATAGCGAAGTTTCAGCAGATACCCTGCCCTTTGATGTTATAATGGAAGCACCCGTTGACCTGCAGGTTTCATTCAACCAGGCCGAAGTTGAACCCGGCAGCGAGGTAAGCGTAGATTTCGATGCAGGCTCTAAATCCATGATAGGCTATTCCATAGTGGACGAATCCGTGTTCGCTCTTAGCGAGGGCAGACTCAACCTCCAGCAGGTGTTTGACGAACTTGAGCAGCGGTTCATGGAACCACAGGCCGAAGCACATCCCGAGTACTGGGCCCCGGTTCCAATGGGTGCACTGGATATTATTGAAGAGGCGGGCCTGCAGGTACTGAAATCTCCTGACCTTGAAGTACCTGAACAAGTCCACGAACTGAAAGCAGAAGGCAGGATGCGTAATGGTGATTTCTTTGGAGATGTGATTATGGTGGAAGAAGCCATGGATGCTGCGGCTCCCATGGTGACCGCAACAGAATCTGCTACCCAGTCACCCGTACAAGCCGAACCCGATAGCGCCCTGGCCGAAGTGGAGCGGGTCAGGCAATTCTTCCCCGAAACCTGGGTATGGGAGCCTGAACTGCTCACCGATGACCGTGGCAGGGCAGAAGTTGACCTAAGCGCCCCTGATTCTATTACAACATGGAGACTGCATGCAGTATCATCATCACCTGACGGTTTTGGTATTGCTGAGACCAACCTCAAAGTGTTCCAGGATTTCTTTGTGGACCCTGACCTGCCCTATGCAGTGACCAGGGGCGAGGAATTCCCGGTCACTGTACAGGTGTATAATTATCTGGATAAAGACCAGACGGTGACCGTGACCTTGTCCGGGACCGACTGGTTCGATATCATCGGCAGCAGCAAAACGCAGGTTAGCGTCCCTGCCAACAGTGTGCTGCCGGTAAGTTTCACTATCAGGCCCACACAGGTAGGGACCCTCCAGGTTGAGATAACTGGCCAGACCACAGCCCGGGCCGATGCAGTTAAGAAAGATATCATTGTGGAACCGGAAGGGACCCAGCGTGAGATGGTGATTAACGGCATCCTGCAGGACAAGGATGTGACACTGGACGCCGCTATGCCATCAGGTATTGTTTCCGATTCGGGCAAGGTGTTGCTCAGCTTCACACCGTCCCTGGTGGCCCAGTCCATCAGCGGCGTGGATGACTTGCTGGGTATGCCGTACGGCTGTGGTGAGCAGAACATGCTATTATTCGCCCCTGATGTGGAGATACTGCGATACCTGAAGACATCGGGCCAGACTAACCCCGAGGTCCGGGCCAAGGCTGAAATGTTCATCATTACCGGATACCAGCGTGAATTGACATACCAGCATAAGGACGGCTCATTCTCGGCATTCGGCGAGAGCGACCCCGAAGGCAGCCTGTGGCTTACCGCTTTCGTGCTCCAGTCTTTCAGTGGAGCAAGGGATGTGACCACTATAGACGAATCAGTACTTGACGAGGCCGCAGACTGGATAATTGACAATCAGAACAGTGACGGCTCCTGGGACCAGATTGGGTTCGTGCACCACCAGGATATGATGGGCGGATTGAGCGGCAAGTATTCCCTGAGTGCCTACACGGCACTGTCATTGCTGGAATACGGCAGGGCTCCGGTAGTACTTGACAGGACCCGGGATTACCTAGAGGATAACCTGGACGACCAAAGCGAGGATCCATATGCACTGGCACTGGCTGCACTGGTACTTGAGCGGCTTGGTAGCGACCGGGCAGATGATGCCAGGGATATGCTCATGGATCTGGCAAAACAGGACGAGAACGGTATGTACTGGGAACTTGAACCTGTTGTACAGCCCATGAGGGAAATGTACTGGATGCCCCCTTCCAGCAAGAATGTTGAAGTGACTGCATACGGCGCACTGGTGCTTATTGAACACAGGGATGCCAGGGCTAACGAGGTACTGAAATGGATATCTGCACAGCGCAACAGCCTGGGCGGGTATGGCAGCACCCAGGATACGGTTTTGGCATTCAAGGCAATGATGACGGCAGCCGCCACCCAGGCAAAGGATACCGATGCTACAATTACTGTTACAGCTGATGGTAAGGAGCTTACAAAGGTCAGAGTGAATGCAGATAACTACGATGTGCTGCAGATGGTGGAGATTCCCGGCTCCTCAGAATTAGTTACCCTGAGCATGTCAGGTAAAGGCGATATCAGTTACCAGCTTGTGAAGCGGTTCAATGTGATACTGCCTGATGAACCTGTATTCACTGACCTGGAGTTCGAAGTGGAATACGATGCCACAGATGTGGCAGTGAATGACATCGTGGATGTCCATGCACGGGTGAACTACACTGGTGAGGCCAATTCCACAGGTATGCTCATCCTGGATGTGGCAGTACCTACTGGATTTGCCCCGGTTGTATCCACGCTGGATGAATTGAAAGCAGACCGCATTATCAGCAGGTACGAGATAGCGGGACGCAAGATTATCCTGTATGTGGACGATTTGCCCAGGGGTGAAGAATTGAGGTTTGATCTGGCCGTCCAGGCGCAGTTCCCTGTGAAGGCTATTATTCCTGACAGCAGTGCCTACTCTTACTATAATCCCGAGATAAAGGCAGAGTCCCGGGGTGAAGAGATAGTTGTTGTGTAAATTTCATAAACCCGCTACATCAGGCGGGTTTATTTTAAAATTTAATATTATAGGGACTGTCCCATTTCCCAATTATTTTTTAGATTCAGACTTTTGGTAAAATCTGTGTTAATCGGTGTAAATTTGTATCTGAAAAATAAAAAGACACATATTTCACGGTCGTGCCGAGCCAAGTTCATACTCGCGAGTTGGTGAAAATCCAACCTGTGGAATGGCTAGCTACCATCTCAGAAATGAACCCCACACCCTGTCTGGTAACAGGCTGATGTGAAGCCGGGGGAATGGGATACCAGGCGGCAAAAGAAGTGAAGGTTATAAGCCCCGAAATACCGATAATGGTACTTGAGGTTGGTAATTTTAACAATGTTACATACTAAACAAACTTCATGTGATGCCGAAAACATTATTAGGCACGAACATAATATCACTTCTAATAAATTGGAGTTGTAAGAATATGGCTAAAACAGTTTTGATTTCATTGTTGACTATCTTATTAGTGTCGATTTCTTGTGTTCCGGTGGCTTCAGCACTATCTGATGAAGAAGCAATGTATTTTTTCGAGAATGTCTATAATCCTCTTGTGGATAACATAGTACAGGATATTCCTATTGTTAAATCTGTATTTGGCAATCAGACCATCCACATTATTATCGAAAAATCTGAGGGAAATATCGTGCTGGGAGCAGTTACTGATTCTGATGGATATATCACTGAATTAACCAGCGGTATACCGAACGATTCAACACTTCGATTAATTTCGACTGAGGCTGTAGTAGAAAGTATTATAGGTTCTGCTGACCCGGTTGCAGCAACTAACGAAGCACTTATAAATGGAGATATTACTTACGAAGGAGTAGGCGTCACACAGATGATAGGTGTTACAATTGTTAAAGTTGTATTTTTCTTCGCAGATCTCTTTGGAGTAATTTGATTATAAAATAAATCCAGATATATCCATACGGTCCTTCATCCCTATTGGAATTAAAAAAACGTGCGGGGTTAGGGGGATGCTGGTTGGGAAATATTTCGGTTGTGGGCGATGATTGAGGCATTGGACAAAATGTTTAAAGTCGCCCATATTTTTTATGCGCATGTTTTGCGGTAAGAATGTCAAATACGTGTACAGTGTGATTTTCTGTATCTATTAGATAGAGTATTTTGATGTAAATCCTCGATAGAACACACGAAAACTTCCCCCTCTTAAACGATATGCAACATTATCGGCACCCTTGATCTCTTTTTTCCCGCCTTTTCCAGTGCCTGGAAACGAGTTATTCAACTCTTTAATTGCTGCCTTGATGTTATTTCTAAAAGTAGATGGGAGATTTTTCAATGAGTTTATCGAGTTTATGCATTTTGATGCCTCTATGTATGGGGATTTACTTAGGATGACAACGTTTGATATTTATACATCATCCGATATTTTTGAAGACATAGAAAGACGTTACCATAAGAAGTGATTTTAATGGAAATACATAAAGACGAACAAGAAACTTTTACTCTTGTGGTATCAAGAGATGAGCTTATGGAAATAAAAGATGCTATTGGATTACGATGTCTTTATTTTGATTCGTTAAACAGGAAGAAAGCTGCAATTGCAAAGTCAAAAGCTGTGTCAGATGATGGCGTAACAATACAAAACGACAAACGGTTTGTCGAAGATAAAATTCGTAATATGTACACACAAATAACCAATGGGCTGGAATAATAAGGTGCATAGGAAACCATAAACATATAATTTCTTTCGAGAAAAAAGAAACGTATTTGTGTAGCGTTTTTTGATTCCGATTCAATCCGCCGCAGGCGGCATATCCCTGCATCAACGATAAAATGCTTATATTTTTTCGATGTTAGATAAATTCAATATCGGTGGTGTATACTGACACTGATAGTAAACCTTTCGCGAATGATTTGGATTATTCATGTCAGTATGCATGGAATGTGCCGCCTGCGGCGGTTATGCTGATTTTAGTTTTAGATAGACGGCAATATACTTCTAAAATAACTCACAAAACAACAACCCGACTC
>JAGLRT010000093.1 GCA_023136155.1 Methanosarcinales archaeon | reverse complement strand
ACTATAGCAATGATAGATGAGGAAGAAGAATCATAAGGTGAAATTATGGTCGGAACCAAGAAGGAAAAGCTGGATCAGGTGTTGGCCAAATTCATGCAGGTCGGACAGGTAAAAGCAGTTGGTATCGTGAGTGTGGAAGGACTGCTGATAACATCTATTATGCCGCCTGATATGAATGAACGCATAGTGGGTGCGCTTTGTTCAACAATCATAGCAAGTGCTGAAACTGCAAGTTCCCAGATGGGAACCGGAGCAGTCTCTGAGGTCAGCATTAAAACCGAACATGGGATATTGCTGCTCAAACCCGCAGGACAAAAGGCGTTGCTTTTTGCCCTTGCTGAAGTGGAAGCCCAGTTCGGGTTGATAACACTGGAGATTGAGATTCGAGGTAAACAGGTACAGGATATACTGGAAGAGGTATAGGACAATGGATATGAAGAAAACCTATATTCCACGCCTGGATGATATCCTTGGTGGAGGCGTGCCAAAGGGAACCTCGATATTGTTTCAGGCAATGCCTGGTATCATATCTGATGTATTCGGGTACCAGATAATTTCACAACGGTTGCACCTTGACAATGATATTGGTTTCATTTATACCAATACCAGAACACCTGCTGAGATAGAACGTGTCTTTGACAAATATGGGTGGGACTTGAAAACACATCTGGAATCAGGCACGTTATTTTTTGTTGATTCAATCTCAGAAATGATGGGGGTGCCGTCAATTGGTAAGTTTATCATCAACGACCTTGCAAATAGCAAAAATATTCTACTAAATGCTATCGAAGATATCCCAGGTGGAACAGCTGTGATTGAAAACGTGGCCACTTTATTCGATTCTATAGGTATTGATAGGACATTGGAATTAATAGAGATAAGCAATGCGGCTGCCAGGAAAAACGATGTGAATATGGTGTACATTTTCACCAGATGGGATTATGAAGACCAGATGGTAGAAAGCTTAAAGGCCAGGGTTGATTGTGATATTGAACTTTTTGGTATTGAAGAGAAGGTGATGTACAGACAGGTGTTTATGGTGGCAAAATCCAATTGGACCACGGCATCTAAATGTAAAATCTTTTTTGAGCTTACTGAACCGGGCGGAGTTAAAGTATTTATCCCAAAACTTCTTGTAACCGGACCATATAATGCTGGGAAGACTACCTTTGTCCATGCAATCGCTGAAAAAGCTGTTTCTGTGGAAAGACAGGCTTTTGAACTGTTTCCAACCACTGTGGGACTGGATATCGGACATGTAGACTATAAAGGTTTTTCTGCCGACATATTTGGCACTCCCGGGCAGGAACGGTTTGACCTGTTATTAGAGCCACTGGCAAGGGAATCTATCGGCACGTTCATTGTAATTGATTCGACTAAACCTGGCACCTTTACTCGTGCAAAGGAAATGATAAATATGTGCCGGGCAGAAGCCATACCAAAAGTGATTGTAGCAAATAAGTATGACCTGCCCAATGCCCTGACACCCGACAAGATTAAAAAAAGAATGGCTTTATGGGAAGATGTGCCGATCATTCCAGTCTGTGCCCTGAACAACAAAGGTGTGCATCAAGCCCTTGATGCACTTTTCGATTTAATATACAGAGTTTAAATGATACCCAAAATTAAGACTGGAATTGCTGGTTTCGATGAATTAATAGGTGGCGGACTGCCAGAAAATACCATATCACTTGTCTATGGGCCCCCAAAGACCGGAAAGTCGATATTTTGCTATCAATTTTTGCAACAGTCAGTGGCCGATGATGAGTTTTGCCTCTACTTAATGACAGATTATAATCTGCCCCAGCTAGAAGAAAAAATGATGTCCTTCAACTGGTTAATTCACGAATATTTCCAAAAGGAAATGCTGTATATATTGGATATTGCATCCGGGTCAATTGGCGCAACACAAAAGGAAACACATACACTCAAAACGTCTTCCCCACAAAATCCAACTGAAATAATCAGTGCGGTAATTGATGATTTGCAGTATATTTACCAAAAAACCCATCACTTCAGGTCAGTCCTTGATTCAACCACAGCCTTGTTTTCGTTCAATTCACCAATTCTTATGATACGAGTTCTCAAGTCTTACGCCATGAGGATGAAAGTGGCGGGTGGTACTGGTATTATTACCTACACAGAAGGAGTAGTTGACTCCCAGATTGAAACTATGTTAAAAACAATCGTGGATAACATTATACATCTGGATGGGGAAACGATTGATGTTGAAGCAATGGCTGGATGCAATGACGTATCAGCAAACTACAAGATCACTGATGAAGGGTTTACAATAATTTGATTATCCAAGGATGTCCTTTGTGCGTCGTGCAAGCATGATAATGCCTATTCCTACTATTCCCATTCCAATATTCCTGAGTATCCCTGCATCAAAAATTCCAAAAAAGGCTGTAAGTATATATGCTGTATGTATAATTGTGCCTACCAGAATGACGTACCAACATTGCTTCCAGTAGAGCAGTTTTGTTGACTGGATTGCATAAATGCAGGCATAAATCCAGAAAAATTCGATTATAAACCTGATAACTAACTCAATATTTAACATCCCAACTTAGAATCTGTCCGTAAATAATATAACACTTTGTTTTAGCATAGGACCATAGTACTACCGACGATGTGGCAATGAAATGTAATAATAATGAAAAGCCAGATTCCTGCCAGATACAGGGGTATATGTAAAAACGCTAACATACCCAAAGGTTTATCTAAAATAATTACAAAGGAAGGGGTGCTAAACCCAATGTGGGCCTGTGGTCTAGCCGGTTATGACGTCGCCTTGACATGGCGGAGGTCCGGAGTTCGAATCTCCGCGGGCCCATTTCAACTCAAACCAGTAGCGTGTCGCACACCTACTCTGGCCAGTAGCAGGCCGCACACGTATGAAACCCTACGGGCTACATACGTGGACTGTCCTTATTTGGATTGAAAATGCGGGATGTGACTGGAGAAAACGAAGATTTGATATAACATTAAGATAAAGAGAACAATCCCTACCGTGCCCAGGTAGCTCAGTCTGGGAGAGCGCTGCCCTGAAGAGGCAGTTGTCCCCGGTTCAAATCCGGGTCTGGGCACATTTTTTGTTTTTATTTTCATATTTTCAAATATAATTATATTATGGTAATGCCATATCCATGAGAAGATTACCTTATTACGGAGGATACACAAAATTGACCAACCCACCCAGACTTGTGGCATGGGAACTGACCAGGGCCTGTAACCTTGCATGCAGGCATTGCAGGGCCGATGCAGTAACTGACCTTAACCCGAATGAACTGTCTACTGATGAAGCAAAAGATTTCATAGACCAGCTTGCCGAATTTGGAAAGCCGATCCTTATCATGACAGGCGGGGAACCACTGCTGAGGGATGACTTTTATGAAATTGCTCAATATGGTACGGATAAAGGATTGAGAGTAGTCCTTGCCACCAATGGTACTTTTTTGACACCAGAGATTGCCAGCCATTTGAAGGATGTGGGTATACAGCGTATCAGTGTCAGTATTGATGGGGCTGATGCAAAGACCCATGATGATTTTAGGCGCGAAATCGGTTCATTTGATGCCGCACTTGGGGGTATCAGGCATATCAAGGATGCGGGTATAGGTTTCCAGATAAATACAACAATCACGAAGAGGAATATTGACCAGATAACCAAAATTCTTGACCTGTCAGTCCGGTTGGAAGCTGAGGCCCTGCACATCTTCATGCTGGTGCCAACGGGCAGGGGTAAGGAAATTGAGGATGATGAGATACCTCCTGAGGAATACGAGCGGGTGTTGAACTGGTTCTATGACCAGCGTGACAAAGTGCCTTTGCAGTTAAAGGCCACATGTGCACCTCATTATTTCAGGATAATTCGTCAGAGGGCGAAGGAAGAGGGTATCAAAATAACAATGGAGACTCATGGGTTCGAGGCTATGACCAAAGGATGTCTGGGTGGTAGTGGTTTTTGCTTTATTTCCCATATCGGTGAGGTATATCCATGTGGATACCTGCCTGCACTGGCAGGGGATATCCGAAAGCAGAGTTTCAAGGACGTGTGGGAGCAGTCAAAGGTTTTCAATGATATCAGGGATGTCAACAAGCTGAATGGCAAGTGCGGGATATGTGAGTACAGGAGAGTGTGTACCGGCTGCCGTGCCCGGGCTTATGCAGCTACCGGGGATTATATGGATGAAGAGCCGTACTGTGTGTACGTACCTGCAGGGGGCAAAATGGTTTGATAGAAATGAACGATCTGGATAAGGCTATTTTGAACGAAATACAGGTGGATTTTCCGCTTGTTAAACAGCCGTTTTTGGGACTGGCGACAAGCCTTGGTTCTACTGAAGACAAGGTTATGGAGAGGATTGAACGACTTATTAAAGAGGGGGCTATCCGAAGGATAGGGCCTATTATAAATGTGAAAAAAACTGGAGGAGAGAGTACGCTGGTTGCGGTCAAGGCACCTGAAGAACGTATTGATGAGGTGGCAGATATTATCAACGGTTATGATGAGGTGTCACACAATTACCTTCGGCCGGCTGAGTATAATATATGGTTTACAGTGTCAGCACACAATAAAGAGCGGCTTGGTCAGATACTTGAAGAGATTGGGGAGCGCACCGGATGTCCATTAATAGACCTACCCACGCTGAGGTTGTTCAAGATTGGCGTGAAGTTCAATGTGAAATAAAGTATCAGATGCTACCGGTTATTTGAGACCGAAAATTACCTGGCAGGGGATGCTTTGAAGTATTATTCTGAAGAAGAAACATTCATGAAATTGGGGACACCCGGAAGCATGAAAATAGTGATGTATTTTCATACTAAATGAAAGACTTAAGGTCAGCGTTCGAGAAGAACGTGCTTATCACTAAAATTGACCCGGCCATTGAAGATAATACTTCCGACCAGCAACCGGACAGTGCAACATATACTGGTAAATAAAATGTATGGCACTGGGTCAGGGTCCCTATGAAAAATGAGGCGGAGATGGATAAAATAATGTCTATTGTTAAGAGAAGCAGTGAGATCGTACTGCAGGAAGAATAAGGTGGCCTTTAATTATCACTGCAATACATAATTTTACCATTTGATATATGGCTATCAGTACTTATAGAATAGCAACGAAAGCTATATAAATAAATATACAGATTATTCATCATATGGAAAAAAATAAACTTCGACAAGTAATCATTGATCAGCAAGCTCTGTTCCATAAAAAGGAAGTCCTGATAGATAGGGATCTGAATCTTGAATATTACTTCAAAGGCAATGAGATCATCGTAATTTCAGGAATAAGAAGGTGTGGAAAAAGTTCTCTTTTGAAATTAATCTCGCAAAAAATTGAAGGTACCAAAGTATTTGTCAATTTTGATGATATCAGGTTAGTTGATTTTAACTTGGATAATTTCCAGGAAATACAGGATATTGTTTTTGAATTATTCGGAGACAACAAAAATGTGACATACTTTCTGGATGAAGTTCAAAACATTACATTCTGGGAAAAATGGGTGAACAATCTATATTCTCAAGGAATAAAAGTATTTGTTACTGGTTCAAATTCAAATCTGTTAAGTTCAGAAATTTCCACTCATCTCACTGGAAGAAATAAAGTAATTAAATTATTTCCCTTTTCATTCAGAGAATATCTCAGACTTAAAAAGATTAAATACCTTAAGCCTGAGCACTTGACAAGTTCTCAAAAAACGAAAATATATACATCTTTTTTAGAGTATTTTAATATTGGAGGTTTTCCCCTTATCCTGAAAAACAATGACATTGAACTATCCAGACAATATTTTGAAGATATTTTAAACAAGGATATATTGAACAGATATAAAGTAAGAGAGGTTAAGGAATTAAAAGACCTTATTCTGTTTCTGTTCTCAAATATTGGCGGAATATATTCCTATTCAACATTAAAAAAGGTATGTGGAATTAAAAGTCTAAGTACAATTAAAAATTATGTTGATTATTTCCAAAATGTATTTTTGGTTTACCAAGTTGGAAGATTTGATTATTCTATTGCAAAACAAAAAGTGTCATCATCTAAAATATATGTGAACGATAATAGTTTTCTAAAAACGGTTTCTTTTAATTTCTCAGAAAATACTGGTAAACGACTTGAAAATTTAGTATTCCTACAGCTTAAAAGGAGATATGATGAAATATATTACCATATGGATAAAAATGAATGTGATTTTGTCATTAAAGAAAATCTAAAAATAACCCAGGCAATCCAGGTATCTCAAAAACTTGACAATCCGGTAACTAAAGAACGAGAGATTGCTGGATTAATGGACGCAATAAAGAAATATGACTTAAAGGAAGGATATATTCTAACATTAGAAGATGATGAAATTATGGAACTGGATGGAAAGAAAATAATTATTAAATCCATCTGGAAGTGGATGCTGGGGTTTGATAACTCTAAATAATTATACTGACATTGAGATATTCAATAGGCATTACTACATCCAGCTAATATACGTCTTGACCCACTCATGAACACCCAACCAACTTTCCTGCCCATATCATTAGATGAAAAAAAACTCTTCGGATTCGAAGAATTCGATATCATCCTGGTAACCGGGGATGCTTATATAGACCACCCCTCCTTCGGCACTGCCCTGGTGGGCCGGATACTGTGGGATGCAGGCTACAAGGTAGGCATTATAGCCCAGCCCGACTGGAAAAGCGATAAGGATTTCAAGAAAATGGGCAAGCCAAGACTGTTCTTTGGTGTGACATCAGGCAATGTTGATTCCATGGTCAATAACTACACTGCTAACCTGAAAAAACGCCACGATGACGTATATTCCCCTGGCGGTACCGGTGGACTTAGACCAAACCGCGCTGCAATCGTATATGCTGATAAACTGCACGCCCTTTTCCCTGACACTGCCATCGTGCTGGGTGGCATTGAGGCAAGCCTGCGGCGTTTCGCCCATTTTGATTACTGGTCGGATTCGGTGCGGCAGTCCATCCTGGCCGATGCGCCGGCTGATATGCTGGTGTACGGGATGGGGGAGCGGCAGGTGGTTGAGATTGCGCGCAGGCTCGATAGTGGTGCGGAAATACGAGACCTTACTGATATCGCGGGCACAGTCATTAAAATGGAGTTGAAAAAATGGCGCACGATTGACCATGAGGGGTATGTTGAACTGCCGTCCTTTGTTGAAGTTTCGCAGGAAAAGAGAGTGTATGCTGAAGCGTTCGGATTTCATTACCAGGAGCAGGACCCTATCCGTGGCAAACCTGTGGTGCAGCAGCATCCCAAGACCGTAATTATCCAGAACAGGCCTGCTATGCCGTTGTCCACACATGAACTTGACCATGTGTATGAACTTCCATTTACCAGGATGGCACATCCGTCTTACAAAAAACCGATACCTGCCCTTACTCCTGTGAAGTTCTCGATAGTTAGTCACAGGGGATGCTTTGCATCCTGTTCCTTCTGTGCCCTTACACATCACCAGGGCCGCATTATTCAAAGCCGGAGCATTGATTCGATGGTGCGGGAAGTGGAACGAATAACACATATGCCCGATTTTAAAGGTGTAGTGCAGGATGTGGGCGGGCCTACTGCCAATATGTATGGCATGAACTGTCCGGTGTGGGAGACTAAAGGGGCATGTGCCGATAAGATATGCACGCATCCGTTGTGTAATAGCCTTGACACCAGTCATAAGCACCAGATCAAACTCCTGCGCCGCCTTCGTGAAATCCCTGGTGTAAGGAAGGTGTTCATTGGGTCAGGTATACGGTATGACCTTATACTGGCTGATTCGTCCGGCTATCTGGTTGAACTTTGTGAGCACCATGTCAGCGGACAGCTCAAGGTGGCACCCGAACATGTTACTTTGCATGTTACTGATGTGATGCACAAGCCTTCGAGCGAGGTGTTCGAAGAGTTCAAGGGGAAGTTCGAAGCTGTGAATAAGGAACTTGGCAGGAAACAATACCTGATACCTTATTTCATGTCCAGCCATCCCGGGTGCATGGTTGAGGACATGTTGGAACTTGCCGAGTATATCAGAGACAATGACCTGTATACCGAGCAGGTGCAGGACTTTACGCCCACGCCCATGACGGCTTCTACATGCATGTATTATACCGGGATTGACCCTTTTACTATGGAGGAGGTTTATGTGGCAAAGGGTCGGGAGAAAAGGATACAGCGGGCGCTGATGCGGTACAGGGATGAGGGGAATTACGGGCTGGTACGTGAAGGGTTGAAGATGGCTGGGCGGGAGGAGTTGATAGGGAACGAGTGGAGGTGTCTGGTGCGGCGGAAAGGGAGGCCGGGAGTTTAATCAGATGATTTTTTTTCAATATTTGCGCTCTTGGCGGTTAAAAAAAAGTGAATGTTCAATTCATTATCACTGCTATTGCTGTTAATGTGAAGAGGCTTGCAAATGTCATTGGTGGCGTATGCTATCGGAAAAAGTGTTACGAATTATTAATAAGTATTGAATAGTGGAGTGGATTCGGGAATATTGATGGGTAATCCGACAATCTCTGGCTAGTTCCGAATTCAATCACAAGAAAATAAAAAGTCTCCTCGTATATTAGCAAAATCTTAAATACATGCAAGGCATAGTAAGCCTAAGATTTGAAACTGTTTTGGTTCAAGGATTTATGGAAGTTTACGTCAAGAACGTTTTTCCGTGTTTTTGCCAGGGTAGTAGATAATCAAAATTAAGGATGTGTAGTATGTTCGGAAATCAAGAATACAGTGCTCCGGTAACAGTCGGAGAAAATTACGATGTGTCGATTGAAGATTTAGCAAGAGAAGGCGACGGTGTCGCCAAAGTTGAAGGTTTTATAATCTTCGTACCTGGTACAAAGGTCGGAGATGAAGTTACCATTAAAGTCAGTAAAGTAATGCGAAAATTCGCTATTGCTGAATTAGTAGACTGAAAAATTCAACTTTCTTAATTGGCTTTTGGTCTTTTAAACGAGACCTGAGCCATACAATCAAAATATGTATTTGGTGTGGTCTATGGTCAAAAATATACCACATATTAATTTTTTGTTATTACATTAACGTCTTCGTCTATTTTTCACACGTCTTCGCACCAGCGAATCCGAAGCAGTGATTTGTTCAAGCACAGCTTCAAAGCCCTCATCCTGAGTCAGTGGTCTGTCAATATACACACCTGTAGTACCTACCTTTGCCCGCCTTTGCAGCACCCGTATCCTTTCATCTACGATTTCCTGACCTACTCCAATCTTTTTTGCCACTAAACCTGGCGAAAGGTCTGATAGTGGTGTCTCGGCATGACCTTCAGCTGTGGGCTCAATCAACATCAACCGTTTATTCACGCCCAGTACGCGGTTGTTGGTGACATATTCCAGGCCCTTACCCCCAATCATCCCTCCAAATGCATAAAAATCCAGTTCCCTTTCAGTAGGTTGTATCAAAGGGAATGTAACCATTGTTTTTTGGGGAAGATGTACATGTGCCTTGACCAGGGCGCTAGGTGTAGCTTGCACCAACTTACGACTAGTAATCCCTATATCATCCAGTGCCAGTTCTACCCTGAAAGATTGTACCACCCTGGGAATTATAATATCAATGTCACTGCCGGGTGATACGTCACCCCTGGCAAGGCTGCCGTATACAAAACACTCAAATCCGGCATGTTCTAATGCATATAGTACACTGGCTGCTAGTCCTCTGAATGTCTTTAACAGTTCCCAGTGTGACTTATCGTAAATAATTTCACAGGGTTGCCCCATGGTAGCCGTCTTGTGCCTCATTAATTTAAAAGATGTCATTCCACCTTAATAAAACACAAAGTCTAATTAATCAAACATCCATAATAACATACATGAAGATCATCGCAATGACGATTTTGCACTGGCAAAAACATTTATTCAGTCTAAAACCTCTTTTTGGAGATGTGATCGAAACTTGAAATTATTCGGTACCAATGGTGTTCGAGGAATCGCTAACAAGGAAATGACCGCTGATATGGCCATGGCGTTGGGGAAGAGCCTTGGCACCTACATGCAACGACACCATTCGGGACTACGGATCGCAATTGGCAGGGATACACGCATCTCGGGTGAAATGCTAAAGAGCGCAGCAATAGCAGGGCTGCTATCCACTGGACTGGAGGTTACTGATATTGGAATGCTACCTACTCCTGCACTACAGTATTATGTGCGCAGCCATGCAGATGCCGGCGTGATGATAACTGCCTCCCACAATCCCAGGGAATATAACGGTTTAAAAATTGTCGCAGGAGATGGTACAGAGTTCTCCCGCAGTGGCGAGGCAGAAGTGGAAGATATATATTTCTCACAACAATTCCATGCGGCAGATTGGGACCAGACTGGTAGTTTTTTCAGGGATTTCACGACTTCCAGGACATATATGGACGCCATCATATCACTTGTGGATGTGGATATAATCCACAACGCAGGACTTACAGTGGTGGTTGACCCGGGTTGTGGTGCAAGTTGTGAAGTGAGCCCCTTGCTACTGAGGCAGCTGGGGTGCAAAGTTATTACTCTCAATGCCCAACCAGATGGCACATTTCCAGGCAGGGCACCTGAACCAACAAAGGACGCGTTGACTGACCTTATGAACATGGTCAAAGCCTCGGGTGCAGATTTGGGTGTTGCCCATGACGGGGATGCTGACAGGGTGGCTTTCGTGGATGAAACAGGAGAGTTCCTTGACGAAGAAGACCTGCTTGCTATTATGGCAGGACATGTGCTAAGTCACAAAAAAGGCAAAGTGGTCACCCCGGTCAGTTCTTCCCTGCGAATCAGGGACGTGACAGAATCCATGGGTGGTGAACTTATCTGGACTGCTGTGGGTAGTATCGATGTGGCACGTAAGATGATAGATACCGGGGCTGTGTTTGGCGGCGAGGGTAACGGTGGCCTGATATTTCCTGAATTCCAGTATTGCCGTGATGGTGCAATGACCGCTGCCAGGATGCTGGAAATACTTGCCAGCGGCAGGAAACTTTCAGAACTGAAGAATGGATTGCCTGAATATCATAATATCAAGACCAAGATACGGTGCAGCAATCTGGACTATGTGGTTAAAAAAGTGGCAAATGCTCTGAAGGAACAGGATCAGGACGTGGATTATACTGATGGGCTGAAGATTTGGTATCCTGAAGGATGGATACTTATCAGGCCCAGCGGTACAGAACCAATTATAAGGATATATGCAGAATCTAAATCTCCGGACCGTGTCAGGGAATTAATGGAATACGGGTCCGGATTGGTTGAAAAATGCAGTGTTGATTAGAGATATATTTTGTTGAGAATTATATAAATTCCATATTTCACACGAAAATAACCTTACGCATATCCAATACCTGACTTTGAAATATCGCAAAAAATAATCCCGCATACTATCGTTTTCTGTTGCCACCACATTTTTGTAAGTCAAGCGTTGCGCCGGCACACCCAACCGCAGCAGAGCTGTGGGGTATAAAGATTGAGATTAACATTCGAATAAATTATAACATCTTCCCGGTCAGGAATTCCCTGATAATAATATTGAAATAAGTTTCATCTTCAAGGAATGGCATGTGTTTAGTTTCCGGTATAACAGAGAATCTGGAATTTTTGATACCCTTTAAGATCTTGCCTCCCTCCTTGAGGGGGTCGTTCCCGCCAAATATTATCAGTGTGGGCTGGATGATGTTGAATATCTCTTCGCTCACATCGAAACACTCTAATTCCTGCTGCATATCAAAGAAAATATCCAGACCCTGCAATGAATTTATATAATCCGAATATTCGAGCAGCATTTTTTCAGGCACATATAATGGCCAGCTTTTAAGCAGGATCTCCCTGGCAAAGGATTCTTTGTCAATAGTTTTGTATTTTTTGTACTGTAAATAATATTTCAGGTTTATAGATTTCAGTATGGCTTTTAGAGGATAATATCCTTTTATTTTGGTATGTTTAGCAGGCGTGCCCACAAGAATTAATCTATCGAGATGTGCAGGGTAGTTCAATGAATAAAGCAGCCCTGCAAAACCTCCCATGAAATGACCCATGATGTCAATTTTTTCATGCCCCAGTTTCCTGCGCATAGCATCGATATCATCGGCAAAGGTCTCTAAAGTGTAAGTCTTTTTTTTGGCCTTTGAGGATTTCCCATGCCCCCGAAAGTCTATATAATATAGTTCACGGATATTCTCAAGCCCTGCCAGTGAGCGCCCGAAATACCTGTGGTCAAGACCCGGCCCCCCGTGCAGTACATACATAGGCACACCTTCCCCCCTTTTTTCATAGTACAATGTCGTGCCGTTCACTTTTATTCTGGGAATGCTTATCACCTGAAATTTGCAATTACTTAATTCTTAATAGCTAATATCTTCTACGATTTACGTGCAGTTATTCAATTTAATCCAATTGAATTGAATTGATGCTAAATTAAAGCATTTCACTAACAATGCAATAAAGTTATAGATTATTCGTACGTAGCAAAGAAGGATATCATGATACTAAAAGATAGGCACATTTTAGTTACAGGCGGCGCAGGATTCATAGGCAGCCATGTGGTTGACAGGTTGCTGAAACACAACAGGGTCAGTGTATTCGATAACCTGTCCTCGGGTATGATGGCGTACCTTGAGCATCACATGGAAAGTGCAGATTTCACGTTTATTGAAGGCGACCTGATGGACCCGGATGCCATATCCCGGGCCCTGGAATGTGTTGATATGGTGTTCCATCTTGCAGCCAATCCTGATGTGAGACTGGGGGCAGAGGACACAAAAGTGCATCTGGAGCAGAATGTCCTGACCACCTATAACCTGATTGAAGCAATGAGAACAACCGCTGCAAATGAAATCGTATTTACATCGACTTCAACCGTGTATGGTATGGCAAGTGTACTGCCAACCCCGGAAAATTACGGCCCCCTGGTTCCGATTTCCCTGTACGGAGCATCGAAACTAGCCTGTGAAGCATTGATATCTTCGTATTGCCATACATTTGATATGAAGGCATGGCTCTACCGGTTCGCCAATATCGTAGGAGATAGGGGCAGTCATGGCGTGCTGGTGGATTTCATCAATAAACTGAGAATTGACCCATTTGCTCTTGAGATACTGGGTTCGGGTAAGCAGAAAAAATCATATCTGGACGTGGTGGATTGCGTGGATGCCATGGAGTACGGAGTGGAACACTCAGATGAACAGGTCAATATATTTAACATTGGATCGGAAGATACTATTGATGTGGTGGGCATAGCAGATATCGTGACCAGTAAGATGGGGTACAGTGATGTGGAATATCGGTTCACTGGAGGCGTTCACGGTGGCGGGGGCTGGAAAGGTGATGTCCCTGACATGCTGCTGGCTATTGAAAATATAAAAGCCCTGGGCTGGAAGCTGCCACATAATTCAAGCCAGAGCATTGAAATGGCAGTGGATTCGTTATTAAAGTCATAGTGGGAGGAGAGATTATCCGACGTACGAAGATCGTGTGTACCATTGGGCCTGCCAGCAGTAGCGAATCCAATGTTAAGCGCCTGATAGAAGCAGGTATGGATGTGGCGAGGTTGAATTTTTCCCATGGTACCCATGAGGAACACAGGATAAACATCAAAAAGATAAGGGAGATATCAACCGATCTGGACAGGCACATAGCTATCCTGCAGGACCTTAGTGGACCAAAAATAAGAGTGGGTGAGTTCCCAGATGGTGCCATTGCCCTAAAAAGCAACAATGAGTTCATACTGACGAACAGAAATGTGCCAGGGAATGAACATATAGCATCTGTCAGCTACAAAGACCTGCCCGGTGAAGTAAAAAGTGGTGATACCATCATGTTATCAGATGGCCTCATCCAGTTCAGGGTCATCGAAACAGATACCAGTGATATCAGGTGCAAGGTGGAAGTGGGTGGACAGTTATCATCTCATAAGGGTATTAACCTGCCTGCCGGCACAGTAAATATACCCTCTTTAACAGAGAAGGATAGGGAGGACCTGGAACTGGGGATCAGGGAAGAAATTGATCTTATTGCCCTTTCCTTTGTAAGGGAAGCAGGAGATATACTGGAAATTAAACAGATCATCAGTGACAGGGGTGCCAGTATTCCTGTGATCGCAAAGATCGAGAAGCACGAAGCTGTGGCTAATATTGACAGGATATTGGAAGCTGCCGACGGGATCATGGTGGCAAGGGGCGATTTAGGTGTGGAGATTCCCATGGAGGATGTGCCTGCTGTCCAGAAAATGCTTGTACGGAAAAGTAATCAGGCAGGTAAGCCAGTGATTACTGCCACTCAGATGCTCAGGAGTATGGTTGAAAATCCCAGACCTACCAGGGCAGAGACTGCAGATGTTGCAAATGCTGTACTGGATGGTACCGATGCGGTGATGCTTTCAGAAGAAACTGCCGTGGGTCAGTTCCCAGTCGGGGCGGTTCATATGATGTCAAGAATTGCAGCAAAGATCGAATCATCCGTGGATTTCCAGGATGCTATGTCTATTCGTAATTTAACAAAAGGTGAATCAATCACAGAAGCTATTGGCCGTTCAGCCATCCATATTGCAAGTCAGGTCAATGCTGCTGCTATCATAACACCTACAGGTCAGGGTAATACTGCCAGGGTGGTGGCCAGGTATAGACCGTTGATCCCCATTTATGCTCTGAGTTCCAATCCTGCCACACTGAGGGGTCTTTCACTGGTATGGGGTGTTAAGCCTATTTATGTGGATTATTCCACTGATATTAACGTGATGATGAAAAGAGCAGTGAAGACCGCAGTAGAGTGGTGTTTCAAACCTGGTGATAAACTGGTGGTAACTGCAAGTGTGCCAACAGGCGGGTCCACCAATATGATAAAGGTGGAAGTGATCTGAAATGGAAAGTCGGATTCGGAGTTTTCAGGGGATATTCCCGAAAATGGGTGACCCCATTTATATTGACCCATTGGGTGCAGTGATAGGGGATGTTGAACTGGGCGACCATGTGAGTATCTGGTCCAATGCCGTAGTGAAAGGTGACCCCTGTGCTATACGGATTGGTGCATGGAGCAACATCCAGGATAACTGCACTGTGCATGCAGGACCTGATAATACTGTTAATATTGGTGAATATTGCGTGGTGGGTCATGGTGCGATAATCCACGGATG
The DNA here is from genome assembly GCA_023136155.1 of Methanosarcinales archaeon. Taxonomy (GTDB): domain Archaea; phylum Halobacteriota; class Methanosarcinia; order Methanosarcinales; family Methanocomedenaceae; genus Methanocomedens_B. The sequence continues at coordinate 5,516 of JAGLRT010000093.1, read as the reverse complement.
TACCATCGGTAACGGCTGCATGGTAGGCATGGGCTCAATTGTTATGAACAATGCTGTACTGGGGGATGGGTGTCTGGTGGGTGCAGGCACATTGATCACTGAAGGCAAGACGTTTCCGCCGGGCAGCCTTATAATGGGCAGTCCGGGCAAAGCGGTACGCCAACTGACATTGAAGGAGATAGCAGGTATAAGAGAGTCTGCCGAGCATTACTGGGATAAGGCATTGGGGCATATGAAGGAAAATGTTCTATAGATTTTACTTCAATAAAGTATAGTGATGAGATTTAAATAAATGAGGGGGCATAAAATTAAATGGGTTTGGATCAAAACCGAATTAAGAAATTTGTAACAGAAAATGAATTCATCGTTTCAAATCATGCAAGGATGAGAATGTTTCAGAGAAACATTTCTACAGAAGATATTAGGCATGTAATATTCAATGGAGAAATAATTGAAGATTATCCTGATGATGAACCTTGCCCATCAGCTTTGCTTTTAGGATTTGTTTATGAAAAGCCCTGTCATGTTGTAGTGGCGCAATGCGATGACCATATGAGAGTAGTTACTGTATATATACCAGAAAAAGATAAATGGATTGGTTTTAGAATAAGGAGTGATAAATTATGATACCTGATGGTTGTAGTTTTTGTAAAGGCAAGTTGGTTAAAGGGAAAACTGAATTCGTTGTAAGAGTGGAAAATGAAGTACTTGCTATCAAAGATATTTCAGCTTACATCTGTGAAGAATGTGGTGAAGCATATTATTCACCTGAAATCTCTGAAAAAATAGACAATGTCATGAAGAGATTCCACAATTCAACCCTGCTTGTACACCCACTGGCAGCAGGAGAATTGAGTCTCGAAGAAGTCACTGCATAAAAATTAAAAACTTTCGTAAATCAAGTAATTCATTATCCTGTGCCCTTCCACCATTCCCAAAGAACCTGATTTTACAGAAAACTCATTATACTCGGTAACATCATCCCCACCACCACTGCTGGACAGCACCACAAAAGGCACAGGGTCATGGGTATGGGTCTTAACAGGTATGGGTGTACTGTGGTCAGGCATCAGTAATATTTTATAGTCATCAAATGTAGCAATTCCATCCAGGATATGGCCCACAACTTTGCTGTCAAAGTCCTCAATTGCTTGTATCTTTGCATCCAGATCGCCAATATGCGCGGCTTCGTCTGGCGCTTCAACGTGCAAATAAACGAAATCACCAGATTCAAGTGCATGCAGTGCAGCTTCTGCTTTTCCTTTATAATTAGTGTCAAGGTAACCTGTTGCGCCCGGTACATCAATCACTTCCAGACCGGCACATACTCCCAGTCCTTTCAGGAGGTCCACAGCTGATATCATGGCCCCACCAATTCTGTACAGTTCTCTGAAATGTGGCATTGACGGTGCACTGCCTTGAGCCCACGGCCATATCATATTGCCCATCTTTTTACCTTTCGACATCCTGTGCAGGTTTATTTCATGGGCTTCCAGCAGGGGTTTTGAATCCATGATGAGCTGGTTTAGCAGTTCTGCATCCTGGCCTTGTGGCAGAAAGTCTGCAACCTTGCCGCCTACCTGGTCATGGGGCGGGATGCATTTGGCGTTCCGTCCCCTGCCGCCCGAAAGCACAAGCAAATGGCGATAACTGATGCCGGCGTGGAACCGTGCATTGGTGTTGCCTAAGTGTTCATTTATGATTCGTATAAGTTCTCCCGCATCTTCAGTAGAAATGTGGTCTGCACTGTAGTCGGCAATTATCCCGTCCTTTTCGGTTATAAGGTTGCAGCGAAATGCGATATCATCGGCAGCAAGTTCCACACCCATGCTGGCGGCTTCCAGGGGTCCTCTGCCCGAGTAGTACTTTGCAGGGTCATATCCCAGGATGGCGAGGTTAGCCACGTCTGAACCGGGGGGCATGTCAGCAGGGACAGTTTGTGCCAGTCCGCATTGTCCTTGCTTTGCCATGCGGTCCATATTGGGAGTGCGGGCCGCCTGCAATGGGGTAAGTCCACCCAGTTCATCAAGGGGGTAGTCTGCCATGCCGTCGCCCAGGAGTACAACGTATTTCATTGGTATTTCACCTGGGTGTTAGATTATTTTATTGGATATAAAGGGTTATCTTTGGCATTGTTTGTTTGTTGCTATTGTTTCTAAACTTTGCAGCATAGTTAGAAATACACACTGACCCATTTACATCTCCAATGAGGCTCAACTCAATCCAGTTCTTGACCAACACATCCGTCATGATGTCAATGATTTACATCCCCTTGTTGGCAGAGGACATGGGCGCCACCTACACCCAGATAGGTATCATAATGAGCGTGTACGGCGCATGCCTCTTCGTCTCAACATATATTTTTAGCAAATTATCTGATACATGGGACATCAAAAAATTACTAATAATAGGACTTGCATGCTCGGTCGTGGCTTATTTTCTCCAGGTTTTCACATATGACCCATTAAGCCTCGCCCTTATAAGGGGCCTGTTGGGAATTTGCGTTGGCATGTACCCGGCAGCCCTCATAATGCACGTATACGGGCTTAAGCGCAGCATAGGTAAGTTCAGTTCCTTTGGCGCTCTTGGCTGGGCAGCAGGTTTTTTCGGGGCAGGTGTCATTGGTGACTATGACTTGATATTCATAGTCAGTTCGGTATTCCTGCTTATCTCCTTGATTCTTGCAGTAGCAATGCCCAAAGTAGACGTGGAACGCATTAATGTGAATTATTTTTCGCTATCTACTATTAAGAAGAACTGGAACATCTACATCACGTTCTTTTTAAGGCATACAGGAGCCGTAGGCTGCTGGACCATATTCCCCCTGTTCATGAAAAGCATTGGTGCAGATATATTTATGATCGGTCTTTTGTATGCCATAAATCCACTGGTGCAGTTCTTTATGATGCGCAGGATGGACGGTATGAATATGGAGCGAATAGTCAAGGTTGGTTATGTGCTATCAATAGCTGCTTTCCTTACCCTGCTTCCCGCTTCCATATATTACCACATAATCCCTGCCATGTTCCTGGTAGCCATATCCTGGTCATTCCTGCTTGTTGGCTCCACCGAACTGCTCCTGCAGCGCAACGAGGATAAAGCCACTGCTGCCGGTTATCTTAATTCGGTCATCAGCCTTTCCATGATATCAGGGGCACTGTATGGCGGTGTGGTAGCCAATTTTTGGGGATTTAATGCTGTTTTCATTGGCGCAGCAGGGTTGAGTCTGGTAAGCCTGGTAATATCAGCTACCACTCACACTAAACGTCAACTGCATGTCCGGGCCCGGGTCTGAGTTGCCCGCAGGTATAATTCAGCATCAATCCGGAATCCTGTCTAGTGTCAAGTCAACCATATAATGTATCCAAATACGCTATCAATACACCGTACAATCGGACACTTTGATGTTGACTTGACACTAGTTGCGAAGTTTATCCAACTTCAATCATCACTTTTACGGTCTCTGCTCCTGTTAGCACTTGTCTTACCAATCCCAAACGTCAGCGCATCGGTCGGGCATGCGTCTATGCACACACCACATGAAAAGCAATCAGGTCGCAACTCATCACCGTCCACGATCGCTTTGACAGACGAGCATGGCGATATCCGGATACAATTATTGCAGTCATTGCATTTGTCCCGGTCAAGGCGCACACGAAATATGCTTATATGCTCAAGCAGCCAAGTCAGGAGCCCGACCGGGCACACGAGATAGCAGAAAGGGCGATACACAAATACCGATGCTACCAGCACCGTCCCGACCAGAACTGCCAACACCAGATCAAAGTGCCAGTCAAATAGCTCGAACGGGTTCAGGATATTATGGTATGTGTAAAGATCGCTTCCTGTGGTGAGAATCATGACTAAACTGATGACAAAGATGGAAATCCGGATGCCATTTGAGATATTGAACGGCAGCTTATTATTCTTCCCGGATGGTACCGGAATTCTTTTTACAATCTCTTGCAATGCCCCGAATGGACAGACCCACCCGCAGAACAGTTTCGCTCCGATGACTGACAAGCCGCTGATGAAGATTATCGTCGTCATTTTCTTAAGTGTGATTGCACTGCCGGTCACGAGAGCCGTAATCAGGTCCACCACTGCCCGCAACGGGCTTGGCTGGTGCATAATCACCAGCACCCCGAAGAGCACAAAGATCGCGCACATCAGGAGTGTCCGGATGTTCCTGTCGATTTTGGTTGTTTCCAGGAGAATGATTCCTGACAGTGCAGCAATTCCTCCTATAATGAATTTTAACGATAATAGTCCGGTCAAAATGTATGATAGGTCTGTATTTCTGCCACCACCCATGCCACCGCCGTGCCCCCCTCCTCCCCCTTCTGCTATAACTGGCACACAAATAAGTATCATGAATAAAGCGATGCATAAGACTGGTAAATATATCGTATTTCGTTTCATATTCCGCTCTCATTATACATAGTGATTCAGCGTTTATCTAAACTCCCGAATGACCGAAAGGTTTCTCTCCTTACCATAATTGACTTCATTTATACAACTAACTCTTCATTTAAAATTCTTATGTATTCATCTACCAGAGATTTCCACATTCGACAGGTCTGCGATATACATCTCTGGATTTTCACCTGTCAGTAACCTTACCGCAAGGCCGAGTCTTCCGAGCTGCATCAACATCCATCATGTTCATCTTGAACACATCCTCATAATTATCGCCCCATATGTCCTGCCCATAAATGTTGGACATGCGTGACGTGTACAGGTCCGCGAGTTCATCCTCGCTGTCTCAGGTCCCACTCGCGGTCACCGCACCCTCAAGTCCGGGACCGTATGCACCCGGTGGTTCACTGAATATCCTGAACCGTGAAATGAACTGTGCAGTGGTGGTGTTGTATCCACTAGCGATCAGTGCGTCTTCCATCTTCAGGGAGTTCCACCTGACATAGTTTGTTTATTGCTTTCATTGAGTTCCGTAACTGTCCGGACCGCCTTATCGATCAGCTCAAGCTGATACGGGAACGTATCCCTGTACAATCCTGAAGGTGTAATGAGCACATCGATCTCGGATGTGTCATGTTCTCCAGCGAGATGATATCGAAACCTGTGACCCGACCCATGCTTCGTACAGGTTCGACACAAGGCAGTGAGTATATCTGGGCTTCCATGAGTCCAGTCAGTACTATCTGCCGGGACGTAGACCACATTTCCGTTCACAAGCCATTTCCCATATATAGATCTTCCCATGGGGCAGGGGAGTTAACCCCCCTGCCTCCAGAAGCCCATATAGATAGCGCCGCTCGCCAGCACCACGATCAGCATCCCTAGAAGATCAGCCCCTGAGAATGACATCGGTCCCGTATCTGATGGCTGGGCACTTTCGTCCTGCATCTCGTATCCTTCCACGTAATCGGCAGGATTACTTTCATCTTTGTCGCCAGCACCTGCATCCTGCAGCAACTCTGCGTCCAGACCAGCGCCTGAACCTGCATCCGTGCTTTCATTGCCAGTTCCGCTATCATGAAGCCTCCGCCATGCGC
>JAGLRT010000092.1 GCA_023136155.1 Methanosarcinales archaeon | reverse complement strand
AGCCAAAGCTGGTGCGGCCCATCCGGCTGGGTGAACGGGTGGTGTCTGAGGAGGTGATGAACAGTATTTTCTCGTTCATTATCCTGTATATACTGGTGTTCATGACCAGCACGTTCATACTTAGCTTGATGGGAATTGAAAAGATCAGCGCTGCTTCGGCATCCATTGCGACGCTGGGCAATATCGGGCCTGGGTTTGACCTTGTGGGGCCAAGTTCCAATTTCAGTGCCATACCTGTTTTGGGGAAACTTGTGCTTATTGCCAATATGTGGATTGGCAGGCTTGAGATTTTCACGGTACTGGTGCTGTTGATTCCAGGGTTCTGGAAGGAATAAGGAATTTGAATTATTCTTTGCAGTGTTTCTGAGGTCAGAGGCTGGTAGAGGTCAGGGGTTTTCCGTGTAGTAGGGTATGTGTATGTAATCGACGTGTAGTGTGTTTGATAGTTTTAATTTTTTAGGGAAAGTAAAGGATGGATATAATCATTGCGAACTTTTTTCATTTCCCATCAAGGATTCTAATTCAGGACAATGTCGAAGAATGTTGCCCATAACTGTAAGGAGAATTGGATATCTTGAGATTATGGATGATATTACACTTCATTGACCACGTAAAGGGAGATAATTGAATTTTACCCCTAATGTCAAGTCAAGCGTAAAATGTCGCACTGATTTTTTAAAATCCGCCTGCGTCATATAAGATAGGGCAGATGGTTGCTATACGTTTCATGGTTGACTTGACACTAGGACTGCTTTAGCAATAAAGTTTATGTAGTAGGATGTGAGAATTATCTGTAAACAAATTTTGGAGCTGATATTCATGTACGAAATAATGGGAAGTTATGGACTTGGCTACGGATATATGGGACTTGGACTAATCTTTTGGATACTAATAATCGTAGGTGTACTACTGGTCATTAAATGGCTGATTGAGCAGGGTAAAACAACTGGTGACGAACAACAGATGACAGCCATGGATATACTGAAGGCCAGATATGCTAAAGGTGAGATCACCACAGAAGAGTTTGAAGAGACGAAAAAGCGTCTGATGTAATGTATGTAGGGGCTATTAATATGAAATCATCTCTTGTTATCGCTGCAGTAATAATCCTCACTGGACTGGGTGGCTTATTATTTTTTACATATGACAGTCCTGGGAACCTGAAACCTATATGGGGAAGCGACATTAAGACAAATTTTCAGTCAAGTGGGGAAAGGATATATTATACTGGATATAATGATACCGGACAGCAGATAGAGTTATCTTTGGGTCCGATATGGTTGTACATGCACGGAGGCAGCTGTGTGGACTGCCATGGTATAAACGGTCGTGGAGGAGTGCCAGTGATGATGGGAGACGCGATTCCCACTGACATCACTTATGAGGCACTGACCAGTGAACATGAAGCTGAACATGAAAAGGAGGAGGAACATCCACCTTATACAGACGAGTCCATCAAGACCGCTATTAGGGACGGTATAAATCCTGCCGGTGAACTACTGGATCCCACCTACACCATGCCCATGTGGCAGATGTCAGATAGTGACCTGGATGATCTGCTGGAATATCTAAAGACACTTTGAAGAGTAATTAAGACTCCTGAAGGCCCAATCCGCTCCACTCATATACGGGCAGTATATGCCTGGGTCGATGCCCGGTGTTACCAGCATCATTGCAGGTGTTTTACGAACTTTATGCACTAATGGAGAGTTGTCCTTCGGGGGTAAGAAAATTGCTCAAAAGAGCGAGCTTCACAAGCAAAGAATAACTCAAAACTAGTCTGCCAGAGTTCATCTACTACTTTAACCGCACGATGGCTAAGCACTTCAAATGGACTTACAGAGGCAAAGTAATGGCTGCTTGATGGTGAGTAAATTTGCGCCGAGAAGTACTAGAAAAATAGGAAGAGCCAAAATTAAAATACTAATCTTTATCATTCATTATGTTCATCCAAACATAACCATGGTAATAAAAAATCATATCTTACCAATCTTAACGATATCCTTACTGTTAGTAGCTATATTTTCAGTAACCGGATGTATTGACAACAAAACGACTCTTGGCGGTGAAGTGGACTCTCAGGATATAAACGCCACTCAAACCACCGGATCTGACGAGGAAGCCGTACTCAAGATATTCCACGCTGGCAGTCTTAGCGTACCCATGGCAGAACTGGAGGAGAAGTTCGAAGCACTTCATCCGAATGTGGATGTGCAGCGCGAACCAGGTGGCAGCAGGACGTGCATTCAAAAGATAACAGAGCTTGACAAACAGTCAGATATTCTGGCATCAGCCGATTATTCTCTCATTCCTACAATGATGATGCCGGAATATACTAACTGGTACTTTGCATTTGCAAAGAACCAGATAGTCATAGCCTATACCGATAACAGCAAAAACAGTAGCGAAGTCAATTCGACCAACTGGTACGAGATACTCCGCAGACCGGATGTGACATTTGGTTTCTCAAATCCGAACGATGACCCCTGTGGATACCGCTCAGTAATGGTAACACAGTTATCGGAAGCCTACTACAATGATGAGAGTATATTTGAAGACCTCATGGAAGACAATACCGCAATAGCGATGACATTCGACAATGGAACATATACGGCAGTAATGCCGGCCTCTGAATATATTGAGCCTAATACAAAAAAGATAATGATGAGAAGTATGGAGGTTGAATTATCATCAGCACTTGAGACAGGCGAGATCGACTATTTCTACATTTACAGAAGTGTTGCAGTACAGCATGGATTCAAGTTTGTGGAACTCCCGCCGCAGATAGACCTGAGTTCAGTTGATTATGCTGATGAATATAGTACTGTCAGGGTCAGGACCGCAAACGGTAATATAGCTGTCGGCACGCCAATTGTTTACGGGATTACCATTCCAAACAATGCAATGCAGCCAG
>JAGLRT010000091.1 GCA_023136155.1 Methanosarcinales archaeon | reverse complement strand
TCCCATGGCAGGGAGCTTGGCGAGTTCATAGCATATCTGGAGATACTGGACGAGATGGGTAAGAACCCGTCTGCTGCCCGCATTTCAGAGGATGAGGCTGTGAATCTTATGAGCATTCATTCCTCTAAAGGCCTGGAGTTTGAAGCAGTATTTGTAATCAATATGGCCAAGGACCGTTTTCCTCTGTTCAAAGGCGGTGTGGAGCCTCTTATCCCCCTGGAAATGATGGAACACTACAGGGACTTGTTACAACAGGATTTCAAATCAGATTATCAGCGTTCAAAAGCCATTGGTGATAGAAAACGGGAGATAAAACTTGAAGAAGAGCGCAGGTTGTGCTATGTGGCCATGACCAGGGCAAAGCAGCAACTTATCATGACTCTGGCCGAGCAATACGGTGGTAGGGAACGGCAGCCTTCTGAATTCCTTAAAGACCTGGGATATGACAAATGGAGGACGCAGGACATATCAGTAATTGAAATACCTGATATCACGTACATCCATGACACTGAAGTTAGTTCTGAAGATATAATCAGTCACAGTGAACTTGAGCGCATTAAGGCGCAAAGGAAAAAACTGATACTTGAAACCTTTGATACCGGCTCTTTTGAAGAGAACCTGGAGCATTTGTTGACATACCATGCACTAAGGGACAATAATGAGACTGATTATCTGGAGGTTATAAACAACAAGTGGGATGAAATTAACCCTGGTGCCCAAGTCCGGGAAGTTCTGGACCGCTACCATAGCAATGAAAGCTTGCCTGTGCCGTCAGGCATCACTTTCAGTGTCTCATCAGTGAACACTTATTCTAAATGTCCGAAAATGTATGAACTCAAGCAAGTGCTGGGTATGCCAACCAGGGACGAGGATAAATCGGACGGAGCTATGAACGTGGGGAGTTTCGTTCACAGGGTATTGGAAATGGCGGTAAGACAAAAGATATCCACCAGGAAACAGCTGGACGATATCGTTACCTTTCTTACTGAACAGGATAAATGGAAATGGGTAGATGTAGACAGAGCCCTCCCTTTATTGGATGTATTCTGGAAGCGGAATAAGCATACTATACCCAACAACCTGATGGTGGAAAAGATGTTCTCGGTGCAGCTGGATAAGCACGTTTTCACTGGTTTCATTGATAGGGTTGACCTGATACCAGATAATGAAAATGAGGTGGAGATCATTGATTACAAAACCGGTAAAGAACCGAACCCGGTGGAGCGGTCACGACAGTTGCTGTTGTATGCTGAGGGGTTCAAGCACATGTATCCGGAATATTCAGTCCGGAAACTGACGCTGGAGTTGCTGTCACAGCAAAAACCCAGGGTATATGAACTTCAGGACGGCGAATATGTGAGTTCAAGGGTGAAGCCTCTGGACAATGAGGTTATTTCAGGGATGGTTGATGTAGCACAGCGTATCATACACGACTACCAGTACGGTTTTCTAAGAAGCGATGACGATAAGCAGTGTAAGAAGTGCGGGTATAAGCTATACTGCGATTATGATACGGGAAAAAACATGTGATAGTTTTAATAAATCCTTCGTAAAACCTATAAAATTCCTGGATTACTCTTCGAAATCAGTGAATTTATCACACGAAACTCATACAAAGGGGCCACATTTTTAGTTCCAACCAGATTACAATTTGTACACCCTTTAAACTCACATACAAACATAAAATCAGTATCCACTTCAAAAATCAGGGTAAAATGAATATTTGACGATTGAAGGTCGATAGATATTCTTTGGAGATTTCTAAGAACATTAGTGCCACCAGTGCCACCAGTGCCACCAGTGCTGGTTTGGTGGCAAGGTAGGTTAACCTATAGGTCAAATGGGAGTATTTGGATAATCTAGATCAAGTGCATAAGCAGGTTTTCGATTTCAAAAAGGAGTCAATTACCCTTAGATTTGAAGCGGATACGGAATCTGCTTAAAATCCCATCCATCACATTAATAATGCAATACCATGCCCGCACTCGGGACACTTCTTATCCCCGGTGATGACATTGCGCACAATAGTATACCCACTCCTGTCAATAAGCAATGTACCGCAGTCAGAACAATATGTATTCTCATACCCATGCCCAGCCACATTGCCAACATAAGGATATTCCAGCCCCGCATCCCTTGCCATCTGCCACGCCCTCTCCAGGGTGGCCACAGGCGTGGGGATAGCACCCCCCATTTTGTACATTGGGTAGAATCTAGTAAAATGAATCGGGGTCTGGTGACCCAGGTTATCCCTCACCCATTCAATAAGGTCCTTCGTTTCTGCAATATCGTCATTCAGTCCGGGAATAATCAGATTGACCACCTCAATGTGCATGCCTAACTCCCGTGCCACCACAGCTGAATCCAACACTGACTGCAGGTGCGCTCCGCAAACATCGCGGTAAAACTCATCCCTGAACGCCTTGATGTCCACCCTAAAAGCATCCAGGTGCGGGGAGATATCCCGCAGTGCCTCTTCAGTGATATAGCCGTTGGTCACATACACTGTCTTAAGACCTGCCTCATGGGCAAGTCTGGCAGAATCGCGGGTGAACTCGTGCCAGATGGTAGGTTCATTATATGTCCAGGATATGCTTGCACATCCCGAATCCACTGCCCTTGCCACCGATTCCCCGGGCGTTATCTCGCTGGTATATGCCTGCTCCGGGCTTACCTGTGAGATACTCCAGTTCTGACAGTGTTTGCACCTGAAATTACAACCAATTGTACCCTGTGAATAACTTAAGGTGCCGGGCAGGAAATGGTACAAGGGCTTTTTCTCGATAGGGTCAACAGCCTCGCTGGATACTGTATTATAAATAAGCGTAAACAATGTGCCGTCCCGATTCTCGCGGACTCCGCAAATACCTGCCCTGCCCTTTGTAATAGTACACTCATGTGCGCACACATGACACTGTACTTTATCGTTATCCAATCGGTCGTACAGTACCGCTTCATGTATCATAATAATCCCTGTGATAGTAAATGGTATTCCTGATAGTAATGTAATCTTACCCGCATATTCCAGACACTATTTATTTTGAGAGTTCTTTTCGCAGTTCGGACTTGATTGCTAATTTGTCACGTTTACTCTCATCTATACAAACCACCCCTTCCCCACATCCCTTTTTGGGAGCTTACGCTACCTTAAACTTTAAGGGTTCAACTATATCACTGCTCAATGAGTACATTATACCAATCCCAAATTAAAGTTTGGCAATCACATCATAAAGGTTTGTTCACGCCCTGGTCCCACTGATATATATCTGAACGGAACGCCTAACAGTGACTCAAGTCGTTTTACATATTCACGGGCAGCTTCCGGCAGTGCATCCATGCTCAAAACAGCTGTAAGGTCTTCGTCCCAGCCGGGTACATCTTCATACAATGGTTTGCATCGGGCCAGATCAGATGTGGATTCAGGCGGATAATCCAGTTTTACCCCATCCAGTTCGTATGCCGTGCAAATCCTCATTGGATGTATGTTTGAAAGCACATCCAATTTGGTCAATGCTATATGAGTGTAACCGTTAAGTGCCACTGATTTCTTTGCCAGTGGCAGGTCGAACCAACCGCAGCGCCTGGGACGGCCCGTCGTTGTCCCGAATTCCCCACCCGCTTTTTGTATCTGTTCACCTGTACTGTCCAGAAGTTCAGTTGGCAGCGGCCCTTCACCCACGCGTGTGATGTAGGCCTTGACAATTCCCAGCACTTCATCCACCTTTGTGGGTCCCACACCCAGATTAGCACAGGCAGAGCCTGCAATACATGAAGATGAAGTTACAAATTTCTGGGTGCCGTGTATCACGTCAAGGAATGCACCCTGGGCGCCCTCTGCCAGCACGTTTTGACCTGCATCAAGTGCAGTGTTAACTTCATGAGATACGTCGGCAATATAGGGTGCGAACCTGCGCCCCAGTTCGATATACTGCGAAATCCAGGTCTCATCTTCCATGATATGTGGGTCTCCGCCCATACTTTCTATCTGGGCCGCTTTAATTGGTCTGAGTTCTTCCAGCCGTTTGCGCAGCTGCGCTTCGTCGGCCAGGTCGGCCATCTGCACCTCATCCCTGGCCACCTTGTCGATATAAGCATAGCCGATACCCCGCTTGGTGGTACCTATCTTCTCTTTGCGTGCTGACTCCCTCAGGCCATCCAGTTCTACATGGTATGGCATGATGATACTGGTCTTGGCATCAATACCCATTTTATTTTCGTCCACCAAAGTGCCGTCCTCTGCCAGAGTATCAAGTTCCTTTGCCAGAGTTTGGGGATTCATCACAGTACCTGGCCCGATGAGGAGCCTGGCATCGAACAATACACCAGATGGAGTGAGGTGTAACTTGTATTTCTTGCCGTTCACTACTACTGTATGACCAGCATTATCGCCGCCCTGGAAGCGCACGATGAGGTCATATTGCCCTGCCATGAGGTCAACGATCTTACCTTTGCCTTCATCCCCGAACTGGGAGCCTGTAATTATGGTGAACATAATGCCACGTACAATGAGATTATTGGATAATAAGATTTTGATATTCCAGGTGGCAATTGCATAAACCTTTATACTCGAAGATTTAATAAAAATATTTCAAGAGGATGGAATGACTTCGACTTATCTTATGACAGTAATTATGTTGCCGCTTCTTGCATTGATGACAGTGGCCGGGTTTCGATTTCTAATTCCAAATGACGTAAGGCAGCAATATCACAGGATTTCAAGGCGCAGGTTCCTGATAGGCTTCGGGCCGTTTTTCATTTGTGCATTCCTTGTCTATATGCTTGTGCAGTCCCAGTCATCCATTGTCAATGCACTGGGTATCAGGGTAAATGCAGATTATACCGGATATCTTTTGATGATAGAGGGTGACATCGTAAGCCATTTCCAGAGTTTTACAACCCCATTGCTTACTTATTTCAACAGCTTCATTTATCTCATGATATTCTCTTTCCTGATGGTTTTCACGTTCATTATCCTGATATTCACTCGCAACCTTCTTGCGCTTGAAGAATTCACCATAGCCTTTATCATTATTTACCTGACTGCATTTCCCTTCTACATTTTTGTACCTGTGACTGTTACTGGAGTTGCATTGCCCAATGTTTCCCCTATCCTTTATGAACTGAGTCCCATCATTGACCAGGGAGTCAGGGTGGTGGACCCGTTTTTAGACAATGATTTTCCCAGCTTGCATGCTGCCCTGTCTATTATGGCACTGATGGTAGTGGTGCTTCGAACCAACCTTGAGCGGTATAAGGTGTTTTCGGCAATTTCAACTTTGACCATACTGTTCTCAACGCTGTACCTGGGCATCCACTGGATAACTGACCTGGTTGCGGGAGCATTGCTGGCTATGGTCAGTTATTATATTGCTACCCGGTACAGGGAGCATATATTCAGAATTGCACATAAGATACTTGTGGCATTGGAGGAACGGTTAAAGATAATGGACTATATTTTTTGCACTAAGTGTTCAAAAGAGATTGCGGTAATTCCACATAGTGGTAATGTGGAGTGTCCTAAGTGCGGGGAAAAAATAGAATACCATCCGCTGACCTATGTTTGAATGAAGTTCCCCCAGCAAAGCTTGGGTGAGCTTAATTTACCAGGTGTGTAGACTTTTTCGTCCAAAAACAGTAACAACAAGTCTATAAAAGTTGCTAACCTATGACTAATAAATTATAATCAGGTTGATGAAGGTGACAGCCATTCCAGACGGAAAAAACCACAACAAAATCAACATTATTGTATTGATGCTCATACTGTCAATCACATATGCCCTGTTCAGTAGGTCAGACATTTCTCTCCATGTCCAGCCGCCAAGTATAGAGTTAATCCTGATATTTTCTGTAACTTACTTGTTCGGCACATTTTTCTTAAGTCCTGACCTGGATATTGAAAGTTCTCCCTATAACAGGTGGGGGGTGTTCAAATTTCTATGGTGGCCCTATAAAGTCATCTTCAAACATAGAGGTTTATCCCATCATCCTATATTTGGGCCTTTGACAATACTTTTCAATTTTGCACTGATATTTGTGCCGATACTGGTGGTGCTGGGATTTAACCGTACCCTGTTTTCGCTGGATGTAAGTGTAGTGGCAGCGACCGGGTTTGTGCTGTCTATTGAGATGCATATACTGGCTGATGTGATGGCGTCTAATTTAACATAACCAACATCTTAGCCGTAATTTCCAGGTGCTGGAGAAGATACCATTTCAGTGGCTGTTTCTGTGGGCTCAGGGATGTTAGTTTAAGTGCATCCAATGGTAGATAATATACTTACTAATATCAGTATGAGTAAAATTGTGGTATCCACTACAAATAAATTGGT
>JAGLRT010000090.1 GCA_023136155.1 Methanosarcinales archaeon | reverse complement strand
CCAGCACCCTGTCCTCAATCATATCAGTCCTGCCAACACCATGGATACCACCTATACGGTTAAGTTCGGTAATCAAAGATACGCCGTCCATCCTTGTACCGTTCAGGGATAAGGGGACACCGCCTTCAAACCCAATCTCGATAATCTCTGCCTCAGGTCCCTTTTCAGGTGATTGGGTCCATTCAAAAATCTCTTCAGGCGGTATGAACCCGGGGTCCTCCAGCTGTCCTCCTTCGATACTGCGGCTCCAGATATTTTCATCAATACTCCACGGCTTCTCCTTAGTGACGGTAACAGGGATTCCGTGTTCCTTCGCATATTCTATCTCCCACTCCCGGGTAAGGTTCATTTCCCTCATAGGTGCCAGCACATCCATATCAGATGAACGGAACACAGCTTCAAACCTCAACTGGTCATTACCCTTACCGGTACAGCCATGTGCCAGTGCTACAGCACCTTCATTTATGGCTATTTCAAGCACCTTTTTGGCAATCAGGGGCCTTGCAATGGCAGTACCCAGCACATATCCTTCATAATTCCCATTGGCCTTTATCAGTGGAAACAGATAATCCTGCACAAATTCAGCTTTTGCATCGATGGTATAATTCTTATCACCAATCAACTCTGCCTTCTCTTCTGCATTTACAATCTCTTCCTCTGCCTGTCCCACATCAACAACAGCGGTAATGACTGTTTCAAAATCATAATTCTCTTTAAGAATAGGTATACATACCGATGTGTCCAGACCACCTGAATAAGCTAATACAACCTTACCTTTCATTTATCATCATATCCTTTTTTATTGTCAATCATCTCAATGAAAACGGATGTTAAATCATCGAATAATATATAAGATATTTGAACTTTCTTTAGTTACAGCTTTAACATAATAATAATTCTTTCTTATATATCTTAAACATGAATGGAAAATAAAATCGTCTTTGGTTCCCCTAAAAAAAATGGTAGACAACATAAATAAGATAGAAAAAGGCCACGTCAGCAAGAAAATTATCAAATCTCGAAAAAAGGTTGTTTAATAAAACCCTGAACTGATAGAAGATATATGCATTTCGATTTCCAATCGTATAATAATATATTCACGAATCTCCGACCATATTCAACACTTGATTGATAGTCGGACAGCCTGAAAGCTGCAGAATATAACTATTAAGATAAAGTGAAGACTGTGGGCCAGAGCCATCTTTACAAGATGGCTCCAAAATGGACCCTTTTATTTCGCCAGATTTAAATTCTCTCGCACGATCTTAAGCGCGCAGTAATTCCCGCACATGGTACATGCTTCATTATCATCAGGCGCCCGGCTGTCCCTGATATGCCTGGCATGCTCTGGGTCAATAGCAAGCTCGTACATCTTCTCCCAGTCCAGGTCACGCCGTGCCCGAGCCATTGCCAGGTCCTGATCACGCTTACCCAACTTTATCATATCCCCTATATGAGCAGCTATCCTTGACGTAATCACACCCGTCCTAACATCCTCCACATTTGGCAGCGCCAAGTGTTCTGCAGGTGTAACATAGCACAGGAAATCGCATCCTGCCGCACTTGATATGGATGCACCGATGGCAGTTACAATATGGTCATACCCCGGAGCCACATCAGACACCAGCGGTCCCAGCATATAGAACGGCTTATCTCCGCTCATCCGCTTCATCAACGTCACATTAGTTTTTATCTCATCAATAGGCACATGTCCCGGACCTTCCACAATAGTCTGCACACCAGCCTCATGGGCCCTGTCAGACAGTTCAGAGTTTATGACCAATTCCTGTATCTGGGCCCGGTCGGTAGCATCATGTACTGCCCCTGCGCGCATACCGTTACCCGTGGAGAGCGTGACCTCATGTTCCTTCAATATCTCAAGCAGGTAATCGAACTCACTATACAGCGGGTTTTCCTTCTCGTTGTGAATCATCCAGGCTGTCATGAATGCGCCGCCCCTGGAACACAATCCGCCGTAGCGTCCATGGTTCTTTAATCGCTCCACTGTGAACAGGTTTATACCTGTATGTATGGCCATGAAATTTGACCCGATTTTTGCCTGGTCTTCAGTGGCCTTGAAAAGTTCATCCTCCTTCATATCCACCACTGAGCCATACTTCCTTGCCGCTTCGATAAATGCCTGGTACAGTGGCACGCAACCCACAGACAGTGATGTGGCATCAACCACTTGTTTCCTGATATCAAGGAAATCGCCGCCTGTTGATAGTTCCATAAGTGTATCAGCTCCGGCTGCTTCTGCTACCTTTGCTTTCTCTATTTCAAGGCTAATATCCACAATATCAGAAGATGTACCTATGGACGCATTGACCTTGGTAGTAAGACCTTTGCCGATGCCGCAATGTCTAATTTCCCTGTATGGAGTAACAGGAATAACTATCCGGCCTGCAGCAATTCCCCTTCGCACGAAGTCTGGTTCAACTCCTTCTGCTGCGGCTACTTCTTTCATCTCATCAGTGATGTTACCTTTATTTGCTTCTTCTATCAGACTCATATTTTACACCGAAATAATTTGGTTGGGATATAGATAGCGTACTTGGTTATAATACTTATTAAAAAATTTACTTTAGTTTAAATCAAGTGAACTTGATTTAAGGCAGTTTTGGTTGAGTGATGGGAATATTAACTGGTAAAGCCCTTAAAGCAAAAGGATAAAATGCTTTACGGATGGACTGCTTTGAAAAAAAACAAATCTATATTAATACCTTAAGCAAATATATTTATAAAAAATCTTGCAACAACAAACTATTTCATTGTTTTAAATAGAAATTGATGTTATAGCAAGATTAGATTCACATGGGAGGAATCTATATGGTTAGTGGTTACATTGGAAAAATATTGGAAGTAGATTTGAGTAGTGGCAAACTTAGCGATATACATTTAGATGAAAGCATAGCACGAAAGTTTCTTGGAGGAAAAGGGGTTGGACTAAAGATAATATCTGAGGATATTAAACCAGATATAAACCCGCTCGGACCTGAGAATACTATTGTATTTGCGACTGGACCTGCAACAGGTACAAATTTTCCAACAGGTGGGAGGTATCACGTAATAACTATGAAATCCCCGCTTACTGGTTTAGTTGGGAGTGCGAATTCGGGAGGAAAATGGGGTCCTTATCTAAAATTTGCAGGATATGACGCAGTTATAGTCAAAGGCGCTTCAGATACTCCTGTATATCTTAAAATAGTCAATGGCAAGGCACAACTCATGGATGCGGCCCATCTATGGGGTATGACAACATTTTCGACAACGGATCAGATACTTGAAGAAATCGGTGAGCCAAAAGCATCGGTAGCCTGCATAGGGCCTGCTGGTGAAAAAATGGTTTCAATGGCATGTATAATCAATGAAAAGTATCGAGCAGCTGGACGGTGTGGTGCCGGTGCTGTCATGGGCAGTAAGAACCTCAAAGCCATAGCTGTCTATGGTATCGGGAAAGTTCCAATTGCCAGACCGGATGAGATGAAAGAACGCGTCAAAGAAGCCAGTGAAAAGATTAAGGAAAATGCAGTAACAAGTCAAGGACTTCCAACCTACGGAACCGCAGTACTTGTTAATGTTATCAACGAGCACGGTGCTTATCCTACACGAAATTTCCAGACCGGATATTTCCCTGAGGCAGATAATCAAAGCGGTGAAACTCTCACTGATTCATACCTTATCGGGAAAAGTGCATGTTGGGGCTGTACAATAGGATGTGGGAGGATTTCAGAAGTTCCAGGTGGACCATTTAGTGTAACTAAAAGTGAAGGACCTGAGTATGAGACTATTTTTGCTTTTGGCTCTGACTGTGGAATAAAAGAACTTGATGCAATAACCAAAGCTAACCATTTATCCAATGAACTGGGACTTGACACCATTTCTATGGGTTCAACCATTGCATGTGCTATGGAACTTGTGGAAAAAGGGAATATCCCGGAGTCAAAACTGCATGGTCTTGATCTTAAATTTGGAAACGCCGGGGCAATGGTAGAGGCTGTATGGAAAACTGCATATAATGCTGGGATTGGCGCAGATCTAGCACTTGGCTCAAAAAAGCTGGCCGAAAAATATGGAGCACCTGATCTATCCATGACTGTTAAGGGTCTGGAAATTCCGGCCTATGATCCCCGTGCCATTCAGGGGATGGGAATCAATTACGCAACTGCAAATCGAGGTGGCTGTCATGTTAGCGGTTATATGATCTCTCCCGAGATCCTGGGATTGCCTGAAAAATTGGACCCGGACGTGACCAAAGACAAAGCCCAGTGGACAAAAACTTTCCAGGATTTTACTTCGGTTGTTAATTCAGCAGGAGTATGCCTGTTCAATACTTTTGCTCTTGGAATATCAGACTATTCAGGTTTGTTGGCGAGCATCACCGGGTGGGATCTGGATGAGACTGAAGTGTTGACTATAGGTGAGAGAGTGACAAATATTGAAAGGCTTTTGAACAATATATACGGGGTTGATGAAAAACAGGATACATTACCTAAGAGATTACTGCAGGAACCAATGCCTGACGGGCCGGCTAAAGGGAAGACTTCACATCTGTCAAAAATGCTTCCCGAATATTATGAGCTCCGCGGTTGGGAAAACGGCAAACCTACGGAAAAGAAGCTTAAAGAACTTGGGCTGTTATAGCCCATTTACTTTTGCTGCATAATTGGAGACGGCAGTTGTGAAAATATTAATAAAGTTTCTTGCCACTATTCGTATGATTACGGGAGAATCTTCAATTGAACTTTTATGCACCCCTCACGACACAGCTGGCACAGTAATACAGAAGCTTATAGAAAAATTTGGAAAGAGGTTAAAACAAGCTATAATGAACGGGACAAACCTAAAGTCCGGTATTAAAATGATAATAAATGGTAGAGATATTGACTACCTCAATGGACTTGATACTCAACTCGATGATGGGGATGTTATTGTCATAATACCTCCAATTGCGGGTGGGTAACGGACCCCGTTTTGCAAAAAAGAGGCATCAAAAACACGCATACAGGCTGTCCCAAATGTAAAAAATCCCTGCGAAATAAGCCCAATTAAGCGTTTAAATTTAAAACAAAGGAATATAATTTGTGAAATTGAGAGTTTTTGGACGGCCTGCTGAGGACAAATTGAATGAAATGATATCTAACAGGTTCTGGATGCGGCACTAGCAGTATTTGATGGTTCTTGAACTGATTGATATGATTTAGGTTTAATGTTTTTCCCTTACACCGAGTGAATATTTTTCCAGGCCTATAGGGTGCAACATTCGATTAATTATTCTATTTCTTTGCCAGTTCTTCCAACACTTCTATGGGCAGGGCTTTGGCAAGGTTCAGCTTGGTTACACATCTTGTGGGAATATCCCTTTTCTTTGCCTCTTCTCTCAGTGATTTTGCATCAATCTTCTTTACCATTTCTTCAATTTCCATGTAATTAACACATCCATTCTATTACAGATTCATTGACTTCACTGTGTAATCAATCTTTCTTCTTGGTTTACGTCATATTGCCTGACAACATTTCCTGATATGGATTCTACCCTAATCCCTTTTGACCTCTCCACCCCACCACTGCGGCGCTAGCACAAACTGCCCGAACCTTGCCTGCTGACACACAAGTATGTGAAAAAATTGAAAAAACAATAATGTACTATTGAAACATTCAAGCACATCGATACATGCAAAACGAACCAGACCCCAAGTACAAATGGCGCGCCATGTTAGTGGTCTCCATTGGAATTTTCATGGCTACCCTGGATGCCAGTATTATAAATATCGCACTGCCAACCCTGACTAACTATTTTAACACAGATATTCCCACCATTGAATGGGTGATACTTTCATACCTGGTTACCATCACCACCCTGCTGCTGACCCTGGGCCGGCTTTCTGACATGTACGGCCGTAAACCTGTATTTTGCCTGGGACTGTTGATATTTACCCTGGGGTCCGGGCTATGCAGCCTGTCTGCATCTGCGACCCAGTTGATAGCCTTCCGCGTGGTGCAGGGACTGGGAGCTGCCATGGTAATGGCAAACGGTCCTGCTATTATCACTGATGTGTTTCCACATACCGAACGTGGCAAAGCAATGGGACTTATTGGTTCAGTTGTCAGTATAGGTTCAATGGCAGGACCGGCTTTGGGTGGTTTCCTTATTCACTGGATAGGCTGGCAGAGTATTTTTTACATTAACATTCCATTAGGGTTGCTGGGAACTGTGTATGCCAGCAGGACCCTGAAACGTGACCCACCACATGACAGCCAGAAATTCGATATTCCAGGTGCAATCTTCATGTTCATGAGCCTGATCTCACTGTTATTAGTGATTACCAGGGGTCAGAAACTGGGCTGGGATTCACCGGCAATAATCGGCTTGTCTGTTATGTCCGGATTTTTTTTAGTGGGGTTCGTAATAGCAGAAAAAAAAGCAGACCAACCATTGGTTGAGCTATCATTGTTTCGGAACAGGCCGTTCTCAGCATCCAATACCAGTGGTTTCCTGAGTTTTGTAGCCATGTTCGCTGCATTTTTTCTCATGCCTTTTTATATGGAAAAGATTCTGGGATACAATACCATGCATATGGCAACGGCGATGATAGCTGTTCCGCTTGTAATGGCATTGGTAGCACCTGTAAGCGGCTGGATATCTGACAGGACTAATTCATTTATGCTCAGCAGCCTTGGTATGGCTGTTTCCAGTCTGGCTTTAATCTTTCTGGGTAACCTGGACCAGGATGCCACTTTCCTTGACATAGTATTCATGCTTGGGATGATTGGCCTGGGGATGGGGTTGTTCCAATCCCCCAACAACAGCATTGTCATGGGTTCTGTACCAAAAAATCGCCTGGGAATTGCAGGAGGAATGCTCGGAATGGTTCGCAATCTGGGTATGGTCACAGGGATTGCCATATCCGGAGCTGTTTTCACCCGCGGGCTCCAATCCAATCAGGCTTCAGGATTAGCCTATGAAACGGCCTTCCTTGGTGGATTCCACGATGCTTTCGTGGTAGCTGCTGTGATATGTGCGATAGGTATTATCACTTCGCTGATGCGGGGGAAAGGTAGGGACAAACAGTTAATAAATAAAAAAATATAAAACAGGGGGTAGAATCTCCCCAACAATTATTGAAGAGAAATACCAACAATTATTTAGTTGCTTTTCTCTTCAAGGACATCAATCTGCTTCATTATTCCTATGACTTTTTGCTTGTATTTGTCCCTGATGGAATTGTACTCTTCTTCTGACAAGGCACCATCAGCATAGTCCTCATCCAGTTCAGAAAGTACCTTTAACAGGGCACTCTTAGCTGATTTAAGCTCATCTATATCGAAACTTTTTATATCTTCTTCATTAAGGGCAGGGACATCAGACCCATCTTCCTCTGTGTCTTCACTAGTTTCTATTTCTTCTTCGAATTCTTCATCAAATTCCTGCTCCAAATATATATCTTCATCTTCTTTCTTTGGCCCTGCCTTACTGGTTTTTTCATCTAAGCCCTTGACATAAGGAGTTTTTCCCCTCAGGACAGGAATCCCTATTACCAGGATAATAACCAACAATAGGAGTAAATATATAGAAACATCGGACTGGTCAATGCTTGAACGACTCAGTGTAAAAGATATCTCTACAAATTGGGGCTGTACCCAGTTGTATGTATTTGAACCTTCTACTACATCTACAAAATCAGCCTCGATTTTGCTACCATCTTCATTAACAACACTGGTCGTTAGATCATCTGATTTTACCAGTTTTACAATCAGTACGGGCATACCGGACGAAGGAATATAATCATAGTTCACGTTGGTAGGATATTTCAGTTTCTTGGTAAAGGTCAAAGATTCGGTCATTTTGCCAGTGGGTTCTGCCGGTACCATGTATTGCAATCGGTACATGGGAGTCATAACAGATCCTGCCAGAATTTCATCATTCCATCCGATGACGTTATCATTAACTATAAAAACGTCCAATGGACGAATCTGACCGCCTGAAGTCATTTCAAGTTTTGCCAATCCGACATTGAAAGCTCCGTTCGGTAACCATGCATATAATGATCCAGTGTAGTTGCCAGTTCCGATATTCCTGAATACGAGGGTTTCATCAACCTTAAGATAGTCCGGATTTGAAACTTGGTCTACCTCAATAAGATGTCGTACTATAATGACATCTGCACCATACGAAGTAACAACTCCACCCATAATACTCTCGCCATCAGTGCCATCTGAAACAGAATCTGCATAAGCATATACAGGAGATATTAAAAGCATCAATATCAGGATAGACGAAACAATAATGAACAAAACCGGATTTAATATTTTCATTGATGAGTACTTCCTTTGGTATTTTTGGTATTCCAATCAGATTATTATAGTCATTTAATATAATACATCTATATTATTTATGGTAATATTTACTATATTAAGAAGGACCTGATATGATAATAGTATATCATCCAAAGTCCGAGAAAAATCAATACGGTACCACCACCTCTTTTGAGCATCAAGTCATAGCGTGATATGGTACTGAGCCTGCCGCCCGGTATATTGATCAAATAGGCAATAAGCAGCATTGGGATCCCTAATCCCAGTGAATATACAAAAAGCAGGAACCCGCCATACATTATGCCTCCCTTTAATAGTACGCCCATAAGTATTGCAGCAAGAATCGGACCGGTGCAGGGAATCCATACAATACCCAGCGATAACCCCAGGATAAAACCACCGGCAACCCCCTCATTACCTGTCTTGATATTAAAATAACCAGGAATACGGTTGAATATGCTCAGATTTAATTCCATAAGCATAGTAATACCCAGTGAGATAATTACAATTTCAGCCAGTATCCTGATGTATTGTTGATACTGAAAAAGGATGTCAGAAAATACCGCCGTAGCCATGCCCATCAGCGTAAATGTAACCATCAGGCCTGCTACGATGGCAAGTGGCCGAAACTTACCCTTACCTGTGGAATATGCCAGTATTGCCGGCAAAATGGGCAGGATGCAAGGGGAAAGAATACTGATTATACCGGCCATTAATGCCAGGAGTGGTAGGGGTAAATCTACTGAAGACAGTGCAGTTTCAAGCTGAAGAAGTAAGGTCATTCGTAATTTTCCTGCTGGATTATTTCCTTAACCATCTAATAATATGTTATCTTTGACAATGACTGACAGGAATAAAATTATAATCCGCTTCATTGTGATTGCACTATTGCACTATTGCACTGATAGTGTTAAAGTGTTAAGTAAAATATTTTTGAAACAGAGTTATGTATTTGTTCCTCTTAACCTGAGAGCATTCTGGATTGCGACTTCAAGTACACTTTTGGATGTCGGACCAACCATCATAGCTTCCTGGCGGTCATTCGTGAGAGTTCCAAATCTTGTCAGGTAGGTGAATTTACTATTGTCTGAACTGACTATCATTGTCATGTCGGGAATATAATATACGTTGAAATAATTTGAAAGTTGAGGTTGTTTGTCAGTATCTATATACACAAAAGCCACCCTATCCGCGTATTCTACTGCAAGCTCTTCGACAATAGGTTTTTGCTCAACACAGCCGGGGCACCAGCCAGCCCCCATCTCAATGAAAACCGGCCCTTTCTCAAGCAAAATTTCAATTTCGTTGGTTGAATTTACAGTCAACAATTCGGCTCTTGGCCCAGTTGCCTGGTCAGTACAGCCACTACTGAGGAGTGCTGCCGCCAGTAACAGTGATGTTATGATGATCAGGTTTTTCATGGTATCACATTGTTTATTTGCATTTGTAATAACATTTTATCCATATAATGTTTTGCATAGTTGTGCAAACACTGCACAAACGTCCCCCTTCGAAAAATTAATATAATATCTTCTCAATGAAACATGTATATTCATTATATTCGCTTGGAGGTGAAATATTAATGTGTAGTGTAGGCGATGCATTCAGTGTAGATATGGCAGATTCCTTGGATACAAAGAGCTATAAATGCAAGGATTGCGGAAACGAATTCCAGGGTATGGGCAAGAAAATTATATGTCCCACATGCCAGTCCAAAAACGTGGAAGTAGCATGAATTTAGATTATAATTTTTTTACTTATGATACCATTAAATGATAACGAGATGCTGATGCTCCACGGTAAATGTGGGGTTATCGGTATTGTCAAGGCTGGAACAAATAACTTGTTTTTTCTTGAAACTGAAGAAGAAGAGATTGTCCTGGGCTTAGAACCTGACGACCTGTTGGTCTCCTCTGGGTTTGATACCGAAAAAACCACGCTTGACGGCGTTAAATGCGTACTTTATATGATTCGGGAAGTGGGTACACCATTAATCGTACTCCCAAAACACCATCCTGCATCAAAACGGCTTAAGATAGTGGTATCTGTTGGTCCACGTACCCGTGTAAGCTGCGATATCACGCCGGGCACCCATCCTGAGCAGGATGTGCTTTGCGGTGTGGACGAGTTCAGCGGTGTGGAGATACTGGGTGTACCGGGCGGCGTTGAGTTCAAGAATCTGAACTCTGGCAGTATCGAACGTATCCAGTTCACTGTCTGATTTCAATACTTTTAACATCGGAAACGACTATTTAGGCAGCATGACCTTAATTGACATTGTAGCTGCATCTGTCTGGCTTATGCTACCGGCATATGTTGCAAACCCCATGGCTGCCATGTTCGGTGGAGGTATGCCTATGGACCTGGGCAGGAATTTCAAAGATGGAAAGCGCATACTTGGGGACGGCAAGACCATTAGGGGACTGATTGCCGGGACGTTGTGTGGTCTGGTTATAGGGCTAATCCAAATAGGACTTGCACCTCGTCTTACAGCAGATGGTATACTCACTGGCTTTCCTATTTTCCAATCAGCCCTTGGTGCTTATTCCATCAGTGCGATACTGGTGGTGGGCCTGATGGCACTGGGCGCGCTTCTGGGTGATAGTGCCGAGAGTTTTGTCAAGCGACGACTGAACCTTAAGCGGGGTGCCATGTTCCCGGTTGCAGACCAGCTGGATTTTGTACTGGGTGCCTGGATACTCACATTCGTATTTGCATCAGTCTGGTTCAAAACCTATTTTACTTTCTGGATAATAGTAACAGTACTGCTGATAACACCACTGCTGCACCTGATAGCGAACGTGTTTGGATATATTATAAAGGTCAAGAAAGAACCCTGGTAGTGATAAATATGGATAATGAACTGATTCAGGCATTAAAGGACTGCAAAGCCGTGAAATTTGGGGATTTCACTCTTGCTTCAGGAAGGAAAAGTACATATTATATTGACATAAAGAAAGCCACTTCAGACCCCGGCACCCTCAAGTTGATAGCAAGCAGGATTGTGACAATTATCAAAGAGCAAAATATTTGCGTTGAGGCCATAGGCGGAGTTGCTGTTGGAGGAATACCTCTGGCTACAGCCGTATCGCTTGCATCGGGCCTACCCCTGGTGATTGTACGAAAATCCCTGAAAGATTACGGTACAAGAGGGCGGTTCATTGGTGATATTGAGGGGAGGAGTTTGCTCATGGTGGAAGACGTCACAACCACGGGCGGTTCTGTGATAGATGCTATAAAATCATTGAGGGGTGAAGGGGCAGATGTGGATATTGTAATTACTGTTGTGGATAGGAATGAAGGTGCCCGAAACGGTCTTAGCGCACTGGATGTAAAACTGGTGCCGCTGGTTTCTGCATCCGAACTGCTGGAGCAATGAACATTGCTTTTACGTTAAACTACTTTACGACATATCATATTACATATAATTATATTAAATTGTATTAAATTGTATTCAGGGAATGAACATGCCAGATATTTTTGAGATAACACACAGGGACTCAGCAGGCAGGATTGGTCGCCTGACCACACCTCACGGTGTTGTGGAAACACCTACCATCATGCCGGTCATAAACCCCAATATACAGACCATACCGGCAAAAGAAATGAAGGATTTTGGCGCCCGGATACTGATTACCAATTCTTATATTATCTATCGTAAACCTGAATTAAAGCAACGTGCAATCGAAGAAGGTGTACATGCCCTGCTTGGATTTGATGGTCCTGTGATGACAGACAGTGGTTCATTCCAGTTGAGCGTCTACGGCGAGATAGAGGTGGACAATGCCGAGATAATCGGTTTCCAGCATGCCATCGGTACCGATATCGGGGTACCGCTGGACATCCCTACATCACCAGCTGCTGACCATACACTGGCCGCACAGGAACTGGCAGTCACCAACGAAAGGCTCATGGAGGCCCTGGAACTTAATAAAGATTCAGGGATGCTGCTGGCAGCACCTGTACAGGGCGGTATTCATCCGGATTTAAGGGAACAGGCTGGTAGGGAACTGGGAAGTGCAGGATTCGATCTTTATCCTATCGGAGCAGTGGTGCCCCTGATGGAATCCTACCGTTATGCTGAACTGGTGGATGTCATTGTAAGTGCAAAAAAAGGGCTGCCGTCATCCGTTCCGGTTCACCTCTTCGGCGCCGGGCACCCGATGGTGTTCGCAATGGCTGCGGCATTAGGCTGCGACCTGTTCGATTCAGCTGCTTATGCACTGTATGCAAAAGACGACCGCTACATGACAGCTGAGGGTACATATCATATTCAGAACTTGAAATATTTACCCTGTTCATGCCCCATCTGCAGCAGCCATACTGCTGCTGGGATTATGACAAGTCCTGATAAGACCGAACTGCTGGCCAGGCACAATCTGTATGTCACGTTTTCAGAGATGAAACTGGTGAAACAAGCCATCCGTGACGGTAATTTATGGGAATTGGTGGAGAGGCGGGCCCGCATTCATCCCAGGATGCTTGACGGCCTGAAGCGGGCAGTGACTCATGCCGATTGGATTGAACATTTCGACCCCACTTCCAAATCCACTTTTTTCTACTGCGGTCCGGAATCCACACACCGGCCTGAAGTCATGCGCTGGGGCAGCCGGCTTGAGAGGCTGGAGCTGACCGGTACTGTGCTTATACGACCGGGTAGGCGGCTCAAAAACGAATCCGAATACGATAATGTGCTGCACTTTAAACCACCGTTCGGGCCATATCCGGTGGAATTACAAGAGACATATCCCCTGAATGCCGAGGTACCCATAGTTCCGGACCATGAATCCCTGACCAATGCCCTTTTAAACACTAAAAAACTAATGCAACTTAACCCTGAAGCAGAGTTTTCGTTCGTGTACCACAAGTCATGGGACCACCCGTTAATTGATGAAATATGCCAGATGGCAAGCCATAGCTGGTCTGTTCAGCGATAAAACACATAGATTAATATTGATGATTTCTATTGAAGTCATCTATCAATAACTTCTGTCTAA
>JAGLRT010000009.1 GCA_023136155.1 Methanosarcinales archaeon | reverse complement strand
TTGTTTCCTTTTAATAGTCTGGGGTACTATCACTTAGCGGTTTTTGAAAAAAAATAGATTTTTTTCGTGAGATTATCAGAAAAGTGATGATACCTGTACATTTCAATAAACGTTGATAACTAAAACGCTATGCAGCATTATGCTGTATTTATTTCATAAGTTAGATTAGAATAAATGAATAAAGTTATTCCACATGTTAATTCAATATATTCAGGCTGCTCTTCAGCTCTGGGTTCGTGAATGGGCGTGCCTTGAAGCACAAGAAACCTACTTTTATCATATAATCCCAGCAACCATTAAGAATCCATAAACCATGACAGATAACCAACATGTTAGAAACCATCCCGCTTTATGTAAGTCTATTTTTCACAAGCTTCCTTGCTTCTACTATATTTCCTCTGGGTTCAGAAGCCTTAGTAGTTTACCTTATCACACAAGGTCACAACATTGGAACTGTTGTAATTATTGCCTCAATAGGGAATTATCTTGGAGCTTTCACCACCTATCTGCTGGGCTGGCTGGGGCGTGAAAAATATCTGGAAAAATACTTGCGTATGAAACAAAGTGAACTCAAAAGAGGAGAACAAATATTCAAAAAGTATGGGGCTCCAATATTATTGTTCACATGGCTTCCACTTGTTGGAGATGCTATAGCGGCAATTGGTGGAATATTTAAACTTAATTTTGTTATTTTTTCAATATACGTATTCATTGGAAAATTTATAAGGTATTTAGTTGTAGCATATCTGGCTGGATTGATATAAATCAGATATCAACCTCACGCCCCATTCAAAGTGAACTCCTCCACCCACTCGAATCCGAAATCCTCTATATACTTACAGCAAGCCTGCACGAACTCCCTGCGCTTTTGTGTTAGTTTAGCATGGGTGTCATTTTCAAGATTAACACACACAACAAACTTCCGTTCATATTTTCTAAAATTGGTCGATGGTGGCGCAAAGGACATGAAATCGAGATCATTGCCACTGATGAATATTCAAAGAATATCCTTTTTGGAGAATGTAAGTGGCAAAACCGCAAAACTTGTATAGATGTGCTTACTACCTTGATAGATAAGTCAAGGTTTGTAGATTGGAATATTAATTATAGAAAATGGGGTATCCACTTTATAGAACTGAATTTTTTGTTGTGATATCAAAGTCAGGTTTTACAAAAAAAGCAGAGGAGTTCGCCAGCCTGAACAACGTAATCCTCTATACGCTGCAAGACTTTAAAAATTTCCTTGATCACCCGTGATAATACGTAGGCTCATCAGGCTTCTTAACTGCCTGTTTGCCCTTGAAGTTAATAGCTGGCAGCGGTACAGCAGGCGGCAGACCCAGTGTCTTTGACATGGTCAATGCCAGGGGTGCCAGATTGTTTACCATAGTATTAGCAATCTCATTTTGCACATTGGTCGGTGCAGACCCACCGGTCCACTCCTTGTGCATCGCCTCCAGGTCACCCTCCTGGTAATAATCCGTGCTTCCCTCAAACCTGATATAACCGATATTTGGATTCAAATAATTGATGGACATTGCAAACTCCAACTTTATCACCTGCTTTTTACCAAAAGGAGTGTTCTGCTCAACCAAAGTGGGATTTCTTATGTTGATATCAAAATTAATATTAATACTCTTGTTCTGCCTGGCACTTTCAGCACCTGTAAACGACTTTGATTCAATCTGATTTACCTGAAAACCTATAATCATGCTTTTTTCACCATACTAAAAATAAAAGGTAAGAATAATCAAGATTGGGTTACCTCCCCAATCCTGTCTCAATTATCGGTCTGCAAAGACCCACAGTATCAAAACCACCGCAAAAACATCTAAGAAGTCAACACTATCTCTATGCTGATATCCTTTGGAACCTGTATACGCATAAGCTGACGCAACGCCCGCTCGTCTGCATCAAGGTCAATAAGCCGCTTGTGCACCCTCATCTCCCAGTGGTCCCAGGTGGAAGTACCCTCTCCGTCCGGACTCTTCAAGGTTGGTACCATCAGTTTCTTCGTAGGCATGGGTATGGGGCCAGCCATGTTCACACCCGTCTTTGTTGCAATATTCTTGACCTGTTCACATACACTATCCAGGGTTGCCGGGAGTGTCCCAGTTAATCTAATCCTTGCTTTCTGTGCCATTAATGAATCTCCAAAAATTTAAAAAAATGAGATGAAGAGAGGCCTTATGGCCTCGCCTTAATACTTATGACCATGCCAGCTGCAACGGTCTGTCCCATATCACGGATAGCGAAGCGTCCCATCTGTGGAATCTCCTTCACATTCTCAATGACCAGTGGCCTGGTGGGCTTTACGGTCACGATAGCTGCATCGCCAGCTTTAATGAATGTGGGATTTTCTTCCTTCACTTCACCGGTCTTGGGGTCCAGTTTCTTGTCAATTGACATCAATGTACATGCAGTCTGTGCCGTATGGCAGTGGAACACAGGTGTGTAACCAACTGATATAGCAGACGGATGCTGAAGTACAACAACCTGTGCAGTAAACTCATCAGCCACAGTAGGTGGTTTTGCTGCAGGACCGCATACATCACCTCTTCTCACATCATTTTTCCCAATACCCCTTACGTTCCAGCCGATATTATCGCCTGGTATAGCCTGATCCCGTTCTTCATGATGCATCTCAATAGACTTGACCTCACCTGTAGCACCGCTCGGATTGAAAGTAACAGTCTCGCCTTTCTTCATAATACCAGTCTCGACACGTCCCACTGGTACAGTGCCTATACCGCTGATTGTGTAAGCATCCTGCACAGGAATACGTAATGGCAAGGATGTTGGCATCTCAGGTTCCTTCAGATCGTTAAGTGCTTCCAGAATGGTAACGCCTTTATACCACTTGGTATTCTCGCTTTTGGATGCAATATTGTCACCCTCGAACGCAGATGTTGGAATAAAGTGCATATCAGCAGGTTTGAATCCTACGATCTTCAACAGTGCGCTGACATCTTCCTTGGCCTTGTTGTACTTTGCCTCATCGTAGTTGACCTCATCCATCTTGTTGATTGCAATGATCAACTGAGTGATACCGAGAGTCCTGGACAGGAACACATGTTCCTTGGTCTGGGCCTGTACACTGTCCTTGCCAGAAACCACAAGGATTGCAGCATCTGCCTGGGAAGCACCTGTGATCATGTTCTTAACAAAGTCACGGTGACCGGGACAATCCACCACTGTAAAATAAAACTTATCAGTATCAAATCGCTGGTGTGCGATATCAATGGTGATACCCCTCTCACGTTCTTCTTTAAGAGAGTCCATGACCCATGCAAAAGCAAAGGATTCCTTACCTTTTGCTTTGGCTTCTTCTCTATACTTTTCAATGACATGTGGCGCTACAGCGCCTGTATCATACATCAGTCTACCAACGAGGGTTGATTTACCATGATCGATATGACCGATGACTGCTAAATTCATGTGTGGTTTCTCTGCCATCTTTAATCCTCCATACTATTAATTCTAATTTCGATGAATTTCTGTCTAATTATATCTTTTACTGTTTTTAAACTTTGTGTCGTGACTACCTGATACAAATACCCTTTCAACACCAATTTAGAGACCCACGAAATCGCTGGGTTTTGGCATTTCAGCTTTCAATCCTTTTCGCTGCCGTATCTTTGTCACTACTTCCTTAAGTAAACTCATTGGAAGCGGTTCAAATCCTCCAAATTCCGTACTCCATGAGGCACGACCTTCAGTTGCAGAACGGATGTCACCGGCAAAACCGAACAGTTCAGCTACAGGTGCCCTACTTTCAATAATAGTCATATCCCCTTCCTGGGTCATGTTATTGATAACACCCCTGCGGCCCTGTATCTCTGAAGTAGCACCACCCATATTGTTCTGTGGTGTCTGGATGAAGACTTGCTGATATGGTTCAAGCAACGTATCATCAGCAGATAACATGGCTGCCTGTATAGCAGAGCGAACTGCCGGAATCACCTGTGCAGGACCCCTGTGCACTGCATCTTCATGGAGTTTTGCATCCACGAGCTTGACTTTAATAGCTTGACATGGCTCCCTGCTGAGTGGTCCGCCTACCATTACCTCTTCAAAACCATCTATTACTAATTCCATGGTCTCGTTCATGTACTGAATACCTTTTGTCGTATCAATCAGAACATTAGACTCATAAATTGCAGAAATACCTTTAGCTTCATCCTTACTAAAACCTGCTTCCATGAACTTCTCACGCCGTTCCACTTCAGGCATACGCATGGACACTTCTCCTGACTTGATAAGTTCCACTACCTCGTTGGATAATGGTTCAACCTCGATATAGAACCGGTTATGCCTGTTAGGACTTTTACCTTCAACCGGACCTGCATGTTTCTGCACAGTTTCCCTGTACACCACAATAGGCGGACTGGTGGTAATCTCCACACCTTTATCCCTCTCGATCCTGTGTCCAATGACCTCAAGGTGGAGTTCTCCCATACCTGACATCAGGTGTTCTCCAGTCTCCTCATTGATAGTTACTTTAAGGGTATTATCCTCCTTGGCCACCTGTCTGAGCACTTCCACCAGTTTTGGCAGGTCTTTCATATGCTTTGCTTCAACTGCCACAGTAACAACTGGCTCACTGGCGTGTTTGATGGACTCGAACGGGAGCATATCCGACTTGCTTGAAACAGTCGCACCCACATATGCATCTTTCAGACCAGTAACTGCTGCAATGTTGCCGCCCGGTATCTTTTCAACTTCAAGTCGCTCCGGACCCATAAATATACCCACTTGCTGCAACCTGTTGGTATTGGTAGAGCCGGAAACGTGCAGTTCCATGCCTCTTTTCAGGGTACCGCTAAACAACCTGCCTGTTGCGACCTCACCTGCGTGGGGGTCCATTGAGATATTAGTGACCATTAATGCCACATCACCATCCTTGTTGGCAGTCAGCATATCCTTACCTTCCCGGGATTCCTTATCACCGTGCCATATCACCTTCACCCTGTTCTTCTGGGCAACCAGTGGATTGGGAAGGAACCTGATTATTGTATCATTCAATACTTCATGGAGCGGGCATCTCTCTGCCAGTTCCTTCTGGTTCTCTTCTTTACAGTAATTATATACATCTGCGAACCCTATACCGGACTTTTTCATGAATGGAACGCTAATGGCCCAATTATACAGGGCAGAGCCGAACACTACAGTACCCTCTGCCGCATCCATGCGCCATCCTGCTTTGTATTTCTCCTCGTTCATGCCCTTAATAAGCTTGTTAACATGGTCAATGACCTTACCCAGCCGGATCTGCATCTCCTGGGCATCTACCTGAAGCTCATTGATGAGCCTGTCAACCTTGTTGACGAACAACACAGGCTTTACATGTTCCTTTAATGCCTGCCTTAGCACGGTTTCGGTCTGAGGCATAGTCCCCTCAACTGCATCCACTACAACCACAGCACCATCCACAGCCCTCATGGCCCTGGTCACGTCACCGCCGAAGTCCACATGACCCGGCGTATCAATAAGATTAATCAGATATTCATCGTCCTCGAAATCATGTACCATGGATACACAGGCAGAGTCAATTGTAATACCCCTTTCCTGTTCTTCCGCATCTGAATCAGTGAACAACTGTTTACCTGCCAGTTCCTTTGAAATCATACCGGCACCAGCAAGAATATTATCTGTAAGCGTAGTTTTACCGTGATCGATATGAGCCACTATTCCGATATTCCGGATATGTTCCGGATCATTCATGAGCACGGTCACGCGCTCAACCATCTTTTTCCTTCGTCCCATCTCAATTTCCTCTGAAAAGTTTTAACATCTGGATAAATAAGAAAAATTCCACTCACTTTCAATATGACTGTCCTGAAAAACAATTGCGGCATATAAAAAATATGCCGCAGTATAACGTCTACCGTGCAGCCTTCGCAACCCGTTCCTTTCCTTCCTTCTTATTGATGGAATAGGACTTAACATCGTAATTCGCTGCTGCAATTATCTCATTTGCCAGTGTCTCTTCAATAGAACGCCGGCTCTTAAATGCTGACTTTTGTGCACCATTGGCGATAAGCTTCAATGCAATATCCACCCTGCGCTGTGGAGCACTATCCACTGCCTTTGGTACTGCGATTCCGCCATATTTAAGCCTGACCGTCTCCTCCCTGGGTCCTGCATTGATAATGGCATTGACCAATATCTGAATGGGGTTCTCTTTTGTCTTCTTGTTGATAATATCAAAGGCACCACTAACAATCTTATAAGAGGTCATTTTTTTTCCAGTGTTATGTTCCGTAAGCATCATCTTATTAATGAGCCTTTCCACAATGTGCTGGTTCGATTTGTTGAACTGCTGCCTAGCATGTTTACCGCCAGAATAAGGAAGTATAACAGGAGTGATATTGATATATCTCTGAAGACCAATATCATGAACCTCCACCTCAGTTGATTCCCATTTATCAAATAATTTGTACATATATCTACCTCATCGGTTTTTCCTTACGATTAATAACCATTTGTCTGAGAGGCACATTATTCACGGCAGTAACTTTGAACCGAACTCCGGGAATATCACCCATTGCACCGCCCATCCGACCGCCAATACGCTCCACAGTAACTTCATCATGTTCATCGATAAAACTAATAGCGCCATCGCCTGGACAAAAAGCAGTAACCTGTCGTCCGTTCTTAATCAACTGTATCCTGACACATTTGCGTATTGCTGAGTTGGGCTGTTTTGCTTCAACACCCACTTTCTCAAGCACAATTCCTCGTCCCATGGGTGCCCCCCCCATAGGATCTGCTTTAACATTGAGCCGCAATGCACGCCTGAAGTATTTCCGGTCACTCCATCTGAAGTTTTCCCTGTCACTTTTCAATTTGCGAGCGGCGTATTTTCCATTTCCCATTTATGTTACTTCCTGTAATATTCTCATTTTGTATATATTATTGTCAAATTTATGTGGGCTACTTGATTGTAACATCATCTATATCATGATGTCGCTTAGCGAGTAACTTAACTTTCTCGATATTACGTCCGTTCCGCCCTATGGCAAGACCTTTTTCTTTGGTGCTTACTTCTACATAAGCTATGCGTCTATCACCTTTATAGCCAATCTTTACATTATTGACATTAGCAGGCTGCAGGAGACCTTTGATGAACATCTCGGGGTTATCATTGTATTCCACCACTTCAACATGGCGGCCGATGTTCTTTACAACTCTATTGATATGTTCACCATTCTTACCGATGGCAATACCCATATCACCTGATTTAACAACAAATATAACCCTGTTGTTCTCATCATCAACAAGACAATCCATAGCAGTAGCTCCTGTTGTATTTTCAAACAAGGCGATGTACCGTATTCCGTCAGTATTAATCTTAACTTCGCTCAAAAAAACCCCTTTTTTTATGCTTTCAATACTGTCATTATATCAGATTCGCCCGACTCAACAACTGCCATAGCTGCAATGGCAAAAGGCTTGCTAAGAGTAGTTCCCAGTTCAACTCCCATACCCGGAAATTCAATAATGGGTACTTTTCCTGTGACCATCTTTCTCACATCATCAGGGCAGTTAGATGCAAGTACCACTGCCTTTGCCTGATTACTTTCAACTGCCTTTTGTGTCCGTTTAGAACCGATAATAACAATTCCGGTCTGTACAGTGCTCCTGAGTACTTTGTTAAGGTCAACGTCCATAAATATCATCTCATTTGAATTTTTTCTTCCTACAAGGCTTCATCGTTTAAGTCTTTTTTGTCGCCATGAGTTTAATGTGACCGGTACCCAGTTTGATCGGCTGACCCACAATAACGTTCTCGGTAACACCTTTGAGTTCATCCACATCTCCCCGCAGACCTGCATCCAACAGATGGCTCACAGTCACCTCAAACGCAGCACGGGCAAGCACACTAGCTTTTTCGCCTGAAATACCGTGCCTACCGATAGCTTTCACTTCGCCATCTACCGTCATAATATCTGACACCAGCATGATATGCCTCACATCAACTGTCAAACCCTGTTCGCGCAGGGTATCTGTAGCTTCCTTGATGATACTGTTTCGAGCAGCTTCAATCCCAAATACCTCATATACCTCATTGACATTATTGGTACTTGTACGCGTGGTATCTACACCATCAAATACAAGTACATGCTTCAATGCTGAACCCTCAGTGTACATCACATACTCATCAATAATATCATCCTTACTGATGACCACCCGGTTAATTGCCTTGACACCCTTTATTATCACACTTTCCGCATTCTTACTCAACTGTAAAAGTTCCCTGTATGATTCATTTTCCGGTCGTATTGTGAGAATATTTTTCTCCGTTACAACGGTCACACCTAATTCATCTTCCAGTTTTTCTGCAATCTCCTCAGCCGTGAGACCTCGCTGGATGATGGCCTTTTCATTGAGCTCAATTTCCAATAACATCTCAGTAAGGTCAGTAGACAAACTTCCTACATGCTTGATATGCGTGGCCTCAATATCCCATGCAAGTTTACGGGCCATGTCACGGTCATTGGCGTATTCTTCTGTAAGGTAGATAGTCATCATAGGTGTGGAAGGATTCTTTCTGGCATCCACGATCTCAATCAACCTTGGCAGACCAAGTGTAACGTTAATTTCTGCCACACCTGCATAGTGGAATGTTCGCATGGTCATCTGTGTACCGGGCTCACCTATACTCTGGGCTGATACTACACCAGCTGCTTCACAGGGCGCGATACGAGCATACTCATAACTTTCCAGTGCACGTTCTATAATATCTTCAAGCTGCTTTTTGGTCACATCAACCTTTTGTAAGTCACTTCTAAGGGCATCCACCAAGTTCTGGGGCAGAGGCAGGTTTTCAGTCATTTCATCAATGGTCTTCTGGCTTACTGCCATTTATTCCACCTCCTTCCCGATGACATCCTCGATTATCCTGCGAATGGTCTGAGGTCTACTATAATCGCTTTTCATGGGGTCCACACCGTCTTCGCCGTATTTGAACTGGACGACCATTCCTCTGGTATCCCTCACGGTACCATCATATTGGACCTCCAGGTCCTGCAAGGCATTGACCAGTCTGCGTTGTAGATAACCGCTCTGTGACGTCCTGACAGCCGTATCCACCAGACCTTCCCTACCACCAATGGCATGGAAGAAGTATTCGGTAGGAGATAATCCCTTTTTATAACTGCTCTTCACGAACCCGTGAGCAGCTGCACCCAGGTCCCCGTGATTAAAGTTGGAAAGGGTCCTTCCTGCATAGCCCCGGCGTATACGCTCGCCTCTCACTGCCTGCTGGCCCACGCACCCCGCCATCTGTGTAAGGTTCAGCATAGATCCTCTGGCTCCAGACACAGCCATGATCACAGCAGTATTGTCCAGACCAAGGTATTTCCCGGCAATTTCACCGGTAGCATCCCTTGCCTTACCCAATTCCTGCATAATCCTCAATTCAAGTGTTTCTGCCACGGTTCTACCAGGCAAAGGTTCCAGATTTTCTTCATTGAAAGCAATGATAAAGTCCATAACTCTCATTTCGGCCTCTTCCAGCAGTTCAGATATCTGAGCGCTTGCTTCGTCAGGTATGTCTTCATCATTGATACCGAAACTGAATCCGAAATGCATGATACTTCTAATAGCAAGCCTGGTCATATCATCAATAAACTGGAGAGCAACTGCCGGGGTGTAATCCTTAACAATACGATCAAGTATCAAACCTTTGAACGCACCCACGGCTTTTTCATCGATAGTACCGCTGAGTAATTGACCGTCTCTTATTGTAACGTAAGCATCACGGTTACAGTCCTCTTTTTTACAGGTGTCACAGTTCTCGCACAATAACGCTTTATAGGTCATGTTCAATCCGTCTGGCAGGATCTGGCTGAATACATTTTTTCCTGTCCAGTAAGGTTTACCGTCCTCTTCACCTGCAGGTTCTACAATCTCTGTGATCCGTGACTTCCTCAACATCTCAAGAAAATCGTTTTTATCTACCCTGTTATCACCCTTGGTAAGCATGTACATACCTGATATGTGGTCATGTATACCGCCGATAATAGGACCGCCGAAACGGGGAGACAGGATGTTCTCCTGGACATGGATGAGCATCTTTGCCTCAGCCCTTGCCTCTTCGGTCTGCAGCACATGCATGTTCATCTCATCACCATCAAAATCGGCATTATATGGCGGACATACTGCCGGGTTCAGCCTGAAAGTCTTATGTGGCAGCACCTTGACCTCGTGGGCCATAATGCTCATCCTGTGCAGTGAAGGCTGCCTATTGAATAGAATAATATCTCCATTCTTCAACTGTCTATCAACTTTCCATCCCAATTCAAGGGTTTCAGCTAACTCTTCACAGTTCTTGTCAGTGACCTTAAGCCTACGATTATCATCGCGTATCACATAATTTGCGCCCGGATGATTGTCAGGACCTCTTTTGATAAATTCACGCACTTCTTCGAGATTGCGTTTGGTTACATTGACAGGTATGCTCAGTTCCATAGCCATGGATAAAGGCACGCCCACTTCACTTATGCTCAAATTAGGGTCAGGCGATATTACAGTCCTTGCACTGAAATTGACCCTTTTACCTGAAAGACTGCCCCTGAACCTACCTTCCTTGCCTTTAAGCCTCTGTGACAGTGTCTTCAATGGTCTTCCTGAACGATGTCTTGCAGGGGGTACTCCCGATACCGCATTATCGATGAATGTGGTCACATGATACTGAAGCAGTTCCCACAGGTCTTCGATGATAAGCTGGGGTGCACCTGCTTCACGATTCTCCTGGAACCGCTGATTTATCCGTATAATATCCACCAGTTTATGGGTAAGGTCATCCTCACTCCTTTGTCCTGACTCCAGAGTAATACTGGGGCGCATAGTCACAGGCGGCACGGGAAGCACCGTCATAATGGTCCACTCGGGCCTGGCTTTACTGGGGTCCATGCCCATAACTTCTATATCGTCGTTCGAGATTTTCTCGAACCTACTCCTGATATCGGACGCCATGAGCTTATGTTCATGTGTCCCATCTTTTTCTACATACGTAGAGGGTTTTTCTACCTTTACATCAAGTTGTCTGGCACCACAGTATTGGCATGTCTTGGGCTTTCTTGCCTCCTTGAAAGCTTCATTGGTAATATCCTCTATGGGCTGCCCAATCTTCCTTAACATCCGTATTTGTTCAAGATATTGTTTTTTCTGGTTTGAATCCAAAAGAAGTGCCCCGCAATCCCTGCATGTGGCCCTTAATATCTTGCGTATAAGTTTTGCAAACCCTACATGCACCACAGGTGCGATGAGCTCCACATGTCCGAAATGACCCGGACATTCACCTGCCCTGCCTCCGCATGTCTTGCAGCGAAGTCCTGGGTCAATGACACCCATTTTGGGATCCATCAGACCCATTTCTATTGGAAAACCGTCATCATCATAGGTATCTGCGGTGATAACCCTCGTAACACTCATCTTCCTGAATTCTTTGGGTGAAATGAGCCCAAACTGTATCTCTTTAATTTTCTTTGGAACTGCTGACATTATTAGTACCCCCTACACTGCATCCTCAAGCACCATCCTGGGAGCTACACCCAGCGATTTAATCTCGTCCAGAAGTAACTTGAACGCATAACTCATCTCCACCTTGTATATACCAATCTCGGCACCGCAGTTGGGACAGAATGTTACATTTCGTCTCTTGTCGTTGGTAGCGATCATTCCACAGGTAGAGCACACAAGTTGTTCGACTTTATCTGATTCGTCCAGCAACCTCTCCTTTAAGGCAAGGGATGCACCATGCCCGATAAGCACGTCACGTTCCATCTCACCGAACCTCAAACCGCCTTCCCTGGCCCGCCCTTCAGTGGGCTGTCTGGTAAGCACCTGTACAGGACCCCTACTCCTGGCATGTATCTTGGACGCCACCATATGGTATAGTTTCTGATACAGGATAGCACCGACAAACACATCTGCTTCGATGCGCTTCCCTGTAATACCATCATAGAACACTTCCTTGCCGGTATGAGAATAACCTGCGCGTTTCAGGGCCAGCCTCAGATCCACTTCAGATTCACCAGAGAATGGAGTGCCATTGATGCGCCTGCCTTCAAGACTGCCTACTTTTCCTCCAATCATTTCCAGAACATGCGCAACTGTCATCCTTGACGGGATAGCATGGGGATTGATTATAAGGTCAGGTACCATACCTGATTCATTAAAAGGCATATCATCAAACGGCATTATAAGTCCAATAACACCTTTTTGACCGTGCCTGGATGCAAACTTATCGCCCAGTTCAGGAACCCTTTGGTCTCTTATCTTCACTTTTGTCAGCCTGGCACCGTTCTCGCTCTCAGTGAGAATGACAGAGTCAACTATGCCTTTTTCATTAGAACGCATAGTAACACTTGACTCGCGTCTCTGCTGGGGACTCAGACCCAGTTCTGTTGGTTCTTCAAGGAACCGAGGAGGACTTGTCTTGCCGACGAGCACATCATTGTGATCCACTACGATCTCAGGATTTACTATCCCATCATCATCCAGTTGAGAATAAACTTCCGGACCGCGGGCACCCCGCACTTCCTGATCAGGTATCTCAAATTTATCCTCCTGACCACCTGGATATCGTCTTTCTTCACCGTCCATAGTCCTGAAGAAATGACTTCTGCCTAAACCCCGTTCTATACTACCTTTATTGATAACCAGGGCATCCTCAATATTATAACCTTCATATGAAAGTACTGCCACAACGAAATTCTGACCTGCTGGCCTGTCATCGAAACCGATGACATCACATGTCTGGGTATGTACCAACGCTTTTTGTGGGTAATGTAGCAAGTGCCCCCTAGTATCTGGCCGAAGTTTCATATTTACCATAGGTACACCCAGGCACTGCTTTACCATACCTGCACCCATGGTGCACCGGGGCGATGCATTATGCTCCGGGAAAGGTATCATACCAGTACAGATACCCAGTATCAGGGCAGGATCTATCTCAAGATGTGTATTCTCCGGGGTCAGGTCGACTTCATCCACGGCAATAAATACATTTTCTTCTTCTTCAGCATCGATATATTCCACCAGTCCCATCTTAATGAGGTCTTCAAATACAACCTCTTTATTTTTTAACTGTGTGATGTGTCCATCTTTCAAGAGTGGTTTTCCATTCTCCACTATGATGCAAGGTCTGCGGGCTCTACCGTTGTCACTATTTATGATAATCTCATTGGTTGCCTGATAATATGCTATATTTACCTGTTTTGGGACTGCGCCGGAACGGCGCATCTGCTTAATGTTGTCAACCAGTTTTTCTGGACTATTATGGTAACCCAGCAATTCCCCATTCAAGAAAACTCTTGTTCTATTCAAATGAATCTCCCCCTTCGTTATTATCAGTGTATTCCAGAGATTCTTCAATCGCCTCAAGTTCTGTGGCGTAAGTGCCTGGTTTCTCTTCCATACCCAAAATATGGGTTACTATTGGTTCCACACCAAGGTTGTGCATGGTCTGTTTCAATCCCTTGATATCAAACACCTCAGTAGATATCTCTACCATCTGGGCAAAGTTCTTAACAAGCCCGCAGTTAGGTCCTTCCGGAGTCTCGGATGGACAGATGCGGCCCCACTGAGTGGGATGCAAATCCCTGGCCTCGAAATGAGGCTGTGCCCTGGACAAAGGAGATATTACACGGCGCAGATGTGAAAGTGATGCCATGTAATCGATTCGGTCCAGTAACTGTGATACACCGGCCCTGCCGCCAACCCAATTACCAGTAGCGAGTGGATGTGCCAATCGTTCAGTTAGGACATCTGCCCTGACAACAGTAATTACATTGAGGTCACGGTTTCGCATATTTGCCCTCTCAAGCTGGTATTTGACATCCCTTGCCAGTCTGTTGAACGAAACCCTGAACAGATCTTCCATCAGGTCGCCACTCAGTTTGAGACGTTTGTTAGAATAATGGTCCTTGTCATCTGCCTGGCGTCTGCCCAGTGCCAGTTCAAAACAGGACTCAGCCATCCTCGCCAGATATTGTGCCTTCACTGGCCGGTGAGCAGGCTCGTTACCAAGATGGGGCAACAAGTATCGGTCTATAACATAATTTGCTCGTTTTATCTGGTATTCTCTTGTCTGCCCGGCAGCCACCCGGCTACCTACCTTTTCCATGGCTTCCTCGATTGTGTGAACTTCAGCCTCTTCAAGGTTTTCAAGCATGAACTTGATAACTTCAGGATTGTCAGAGACCATGTTTACGATATCCTCGTCAGTCTCAACACCCATGGACCGCATCAATGTGATAAAAGAAAGACGGCCGGAAATTGCAGGGAAACTTACCTCAACAATAGATTTTCTGCCACGTTCAACAACCACCAGTGCCCTGTATCCACGACGTTCACTGAATACTTTGGCAACCTCTATCCTGTCTCCGTAGCGTTCCTCGAACTCGGTAAATATTTTATTTGGTGCCAAATCTTCCAGTGTCATTAGTACTCTTTCAGTACCGTTGACTATGAAATATCCACCTGGATCCAATGGGTCTTCCCCAACTGTGATCATTTCGTCATGAGATATATCGGCCAGGTTGCAGCCTTTGCTCATCAACATAATGGGAAGCTGACCAATTACAGCTTCTACAGGTTCGTTTTCAGTTTCACCTTTCACGATAGTCATTTCAAGGAACAGCGGGGCAGAATAAGTGATGTTCCTGAGACGCCCATCATTTGGATACAATAGGTCCTGTGCACCATCAGCTTCTTTTACCGTGGGCTTTCCAACCCTTATTTCTCCAAGCCTGACATAGGTATCTTCAATATCAGTCTCAATCGTTGCCTGTTCATTTATGACCTTTTGTAGTCCATAGTCTAGAAAATCATTGAATGAATCAATATGATGTCTGACTATATTTTGTCTTGTAAAGTAAGCTCTGGACAATACTTGTCTATCCAACACGGATTTGCACCTTCCTGATTTTTGGCAGAATAAAATTTTAAATCAACATATTCACAATTCATTCAATTACCAGTCTATAAACAACAGCCTCTCCTGCTGTGGGGCTGTTGCGTATTACTTTAATCACATCTCCAATTTCTGCACCAATTTCCACAATAACCGGGTCTGCAAGTTTTATTTTTGGTAATTGCTCTTTGTCCACACCATATTCTTTCAGTACTTTGTTAACTTCATTTTCCGGTATTAAAATATGCTGCGGCACCATATTATGACCAATTAGACTGAATTCTTTCATATTTTTCATTTCA
This sequence comes from Methanosarcinales archaeon, assembly GCA_023136155.1. Taxonomy (GTDB): domain Archaea; phylum Halobacteriota; class Methanosarcinia; order Methanosarcinales; family Methanocomedenaceae; genus Methanocomedens_B. Next base: position 26,293 of record JAGLRT010000009.1, on the reverse strand, counting down.
ACATCCGTCCCTGGGTAATTATAAGAAGCGGGAAGAAACGGGCTCGGAGGGATTTGAACCCACGACCATCTGGTATCTTCAAATGCATGGGAACATCCATGCACCTTAAAAGCCAGGTGCTCTGCCTGTCTGAGCTACGAGCCCTCTTATATTCAGCATTAGTTAAACCTACACTTAAACCTGTACGGAAATATTGCAATGAAAATTTTTTGCAGTCCAATTATTCACCGATCTATATACTAGGGAGACTTTGCTGACGTAGCGCCCTATAATACATACATTAGATTTAAAGGTTTCTTTCTATTACTATGACCTTTGTATAATTTTCAACCCCACTTCAATTTCTATTAATCTAATTGTATGGCTATTTGACTTAAATGTATCCTAACCTTTTAAGGATGCCCCTTTGCTGTATGTGATGATTCATCCGAATGTACGGATTGTTCATTTGACGATGCCGATTTCTCTTCGACAACTATGCTGTCAGTCTCACTGGCTACTATCTTTTTCTTTTTCCTGTAATAGTTCAGCGGGTGACCTATCTCCCTGCACAAGACATCCTTGCCCATACAATTACCATATGTGATCATGGTGGAACATGACGGTGGTTTATAGGATGTACCAGTACCACCTGCGATATGTTCTACCTGATACCGTGTCATCTCTTCATTAAAATCAGGCGACACGCCAAATAACTGGATTATCTGGTCCACTGAAAGATCAATGTTAAGCAAAAATGAAGTCAACGCAAATCTGGCTGAATGTGAAAGATTTACACCGGCCTGGGCACTTGACAATAGATGTTTGATACACGGCGGAAAACTTCCCGGTTCCATCTCACCAAAGCCCTCCTCACCAAACTCTTTCTTGCTGTGTTCCAGGCAGGTCTTAATCTCAACAATATATTCTTCAAGAGCCTGGCAGAAACCCTCAGGCACGGCGAGAGGCAATGAATTAAATATGCGCACCCTGATACCTTCCTGCAGCAAGCGTGCATATTCTTCCTTTGTGATGTTGACAAAACCCGATTTAAGCCTGCGGTTCACCAGTTTCCAGTTAAGTGCCCGCATTCCGGCAGCACCCCTGATATAATCGGTAAAATGTATCTGGAACCCTTTGTCAGAAATACTGGCATTAATGTTAAAATCCGCGCCAATCTCCAGCAATGTACCATAATCATTCACTTTTTGCATCCTGGCATTGGCAAACTTTGCCTCTGCAAGGGCATAACGCCGTGTCAAAAAAGCATCGTCTATACATGAAACTAAAATCCGGGCAATGGGATAGGAGAGCAGTTCTGCAACATCCGGTTTGGTGTCGTCTTTCTCAATCGCCCCCATGATGGACTGGACGACCCTTGACCTGGCCCGGCTACGAGGTATGCCGTAAGCTTTGGATGTTACAATATCATCTATGGACGAGTCCATCTGTGCAACATGTGCTGCTGCCTGGGTTAAAAATGGATAAGAAGATAGTTTCACTACATCCATTATGTACATTAAGGATTAATCCGACTCTATCCTGGGTGCAAGCAGGTAATTCACATCACCGCTGCCACCTGCTATCTTGAAATTGATCTTAACAGGAAAGTCCTTGCCCAGTTCAAGAGTGATCTCATTGGCCTTACCTGCAGATTTTATCATATCTGATAAGTAATCAAGTGAAAAAAGGGAATGCGCATCTCCTGACTTCATACCGATAAGCTGGTCCTTGAGCATGTCAAGACGCATCCTGTCCGAATCACCTTCTGCTTCAAGATAGAACGTCTCACCATCCACACCCATGCTTATATGGTCTGATACCTTTTCTGCAGCCTTTACAGCACGTTTCATGTCACTGCCCGATAATATGATTGATGCTGGAAGTTCCAGTTGCGGTATTTTTGGTTCCTTGCGTATGGATGCGGGGTCGAGCAATGCGATCTTATAGGTCAGGCCGCTCATCCGTATCACCAGTTTGTGGGATTCTTCATCCAGTTCAAGTTCCACAGTCTCTGCCTTTTCAGCCATACTCATAATATCGTTGAGCCGGTTCAAGTCCACACCCAGTTCACCGTCTGTAGCTGTGAATTCCTCAAAAGCGCTGGATTTCATGGTCATAGATACCATTGCCACATTGGCAGGATCCACAGCCCGTATGGTCAGGCCTTCCGGAGTCAGGTTAAGTTTAGCTTCATCAACAATACTTGAAACGGATTCAATGGTTTCTTTTAGTTTTTCAGATTCTATAATAGCCTTGAACATGTAATGCCTCCGTCCCTGATAAGGGAAACATGTGGTAATATAAAGGTGGAATATGTGGCTATGAGTTATAAAAATTTCTAATTAATCGGAATTGTGTAACCAATTTATTGTAATGTGGACTAATGCGGGCATCGATACAATCGAAACCCATAATAACAAACCACAACATGATTAACACCATGAATAATGTGCCATGTCCCGTGTGTGGCCGTCCCACCAAACACCAGATTGACGGCAGGTGCAGGAACTGTTTCCTTGAGACCGTAACCCTGGCCAGCATTCCACTAGTGATTCATGCTAATATCTGTCCTATGTGCGGATCTGTGAAAAAAGGTAAGCACTGGGAAGACCCGAACTATGAAATAGAATATTTAATGCGTGACGTCATCAAACAGAAACTGAAAATTGACTTTCAAGCACATGATGTTACTACATCCATTTCACTAACCAACAGCAACGCTTCAATATACCGTGCACAGATAACAGTAACAGCCGACATTAAAGGTGTTAAAGCAGAATCGCAACTTAATACTGAAGTTCGTATCTCAAAGGAGACATGCGATGCCTGCAGCCGTATGGCAGGAGGGTACTACGAAGCAATAGTACAGATACGAGCAGAGGGCCGTTTCCCGGATGAGCATGAGCAGCAGCAGATGGTAAAACTGATAGATAGAGTGGTTGAGCGGCAGAACCAGCGGGGAGACCGATTTGCATTTATCAGCAATGCCCAGGAATTGCCAGAGGGAACGGATATATACCTGGGTTCCAACAGTACTGCAAGACAGGCAGTTCGCACGGCTGTGGAACGGTTCGGATGCACGTATTCGGAATCCCCTACATTGGCAGGTAAGAAGGATGGCAAGGACATTTACAGGGTAACATATAGTCTCAGGCTGCCAAGGTTAGTACCCGGCGACATAATCAATGTAGGGAAGGATACTGTACTGGTCAACCGTTCTGCAAAAATGACAAACGGACTATATCTGGAATCGGGGCTGGAATTTTCTGAGCACACTGATAGATTGAAAAACGCAAATAAGGTGGCTGATGTGGACGAAGCCGAGAATGCAGTAGTGGTCTCGGTGGAACATGATATGGTGCAGGTAATGCATCCCTCAACGTTCAAACAAGTGACAATTAAAAAACCTGTGCACTTCACAGGTACGGGCGGTGAAGACGTCAGGGTCATTCTCATGGAGGAAATTATTTTCATATTGCCATCATAGCAGGATATGGGATAAATGAAAGCGTTACTGGTACCAAAAGAACAGGCTGAAACCCTCAGGAAACAACTACTTGGGGCCGGGTACATGGATGCCAGACGCAAGCTGAAGGTAAGGGGAAACAACTTGGAGATTCCTGTTACTTATGATGTCCCGCCTGAATTTGGCCACTTCCCTGATATCATGCAGGAAAATCCTGATTATTATGAAAAACAACCCGCTCTTCGAGACCTGATGAAAAAGTATTTGGAGGGAGATGAACTGGATCTGCTGCCACGTGGATGGCAGATTCTTGGTGATGTAGTTATCGTATCACTGCACCCAGACCTGTATTCGGTCCAGTCAACTTTCGGTGATGCAATGCTTACCATGTATCCCCATTGCAAGAGCGTGTATCTTGATGGGGGCATCGAAGGAGAATTGAGGCGACCCACTCGTAAACTTATTGCCGCGCGTGATAGTTTGGAAAATCCTGCCCTGGTAGTACATACCGAGAACAGATGCAGGTTCAAACTGGATGTTACAAAAGTCATGTTCAGTAAGGGCAACCTTAATGAGAGGATAAGAATGGGGAAACTGGGCCGGGGAGAATTAGTGGTGGACATGTTTGCAGGTATCGGATATTTCACCATACACATGGCAGCACATGCCAGACCTGCCAGAATTATTGCCATCGAACTGAACTCTGAATCACACCATTACCTTACAGAAAATATCAAGTTGAACCATGTGGAAGATATTGTAGAACCGATACTGGGCGATTGTGCCGAAAAGACGCCTGTATCAATAGCAAATCGCGTAATCATGGGTTATGTCGGGAGTACACACCACTACCTGCCACAGGGTATTGGAGCCCTGAAACCGGGCGGAGTGCTACACTACCATGAGACAATACCAGAAAAATTAATGCCAGAGAGGGCCGTGGAACGCATAATGACCGAAGCACATGTTCAGGGGCGCAAGGCTGAGATACATGAGTGGCATAAAGTCAAGAAATATGCTCCCGGCATCTGGCATGTGGTCGTGGATGCTACCATAAATTAATGGTTAAGGGTAATTCAGCACACATTAATTGTGAATTGGATATTACATTAAAGGTGTATTAGACGGAGACTGTACCTCATAAGATAATCTGTGGGGTGTGGATATTCACTTCTTTTCCCATTTCTCCAACTGCATAACTTTAGACAGGGTGGAACCTTTGATTATTTCATCCCTGATACGCCTCTCATTCTTTTCCACTTCCACGGCACGGCGGGCAAGTTCGTAAGCCCTCTCCCGTGGTAATACCACCACACCATTGTCGTCACCCACTATGTAGTCGCCAGGACGAACGGTCTGGCCAGCACACTGTATCTCGACATTTATCTCACCAAAACCTTTTGGCTCACCGGCATTAGGCACAACTGCACTGGCAAAGACTGGGAACTCCAGTTTCCTGATATCATCCACATCTCGCACCGCACCATCGATGACCAGACCTGCAATCCCGCGGTTCAAGCAACTTAATGTGGCCAGTTCACCCCAAGGAGCAATCTGGTCGCTACCGCCGTTATAAATCACGATCACCTCACCGGGCCCTGCCACCTCAATGGCCTCCACTGTCTTGGCCCAGTCCCCTTCAAAGGTCTGTACAGTAACGGCCGGACCCACCATCTTCAGGCCGGGGTTTATGGGGATTAGACCGTGCATGGCACCTTTGCGATGCATAGCATCACTGATATTGGGAGTTGATACCCCAGTCAGCAACCGCCTGGTTTCGCCCTCAAAATCATGTTTCTCCACTAGGGCGAATGATGGCAAATCCATACCTTCCCGTATCTCGCGTGCTGAAGTGGTCACGTTAGATGAGCGAGTAATATTGCCGCCAACAATCACAATATCTGCACCTGCCGACACAGCCTGGCCGGCAGACCCTGCATCCAGACCGCCCGCCACTGCAATGAGTATGTGTATTTTGCCCCTCATTTCCCTGAGCACATCAATTGGATCTTTCCCCATCATCTGCATATCAATACCCACATGGATATTGATTATATCCACACCCATCGCTTCGAGTTCAATGGCCCGATCTACCGGTTCGGTCACCGAGATAAGGTCGCACATGAGCCTGGCACCATACTTATCTGCAGACCTCCGTGCATCTGCGATGGTAGAGTTGTCGGCACTTCCCAGCAGGATGACTATATCGGCACCTGATTTGGTTGCCATTTCAACTTCAATGGCGCCGGTATCCATTGTCTTCATGTCAGCCAGGATAGTGCTGCCCGGAAAATTGCTTTTAAGTGCCCTTACTGCATTCATGCCCTCGCTCTTGATAAGAGGGGTACCCGCCTCAATCCAGTCTGCACCGCCCTCCAGGGCTTCACCCGCTATCTGCACGGCACGGTCCAGTTCGAGCAGGTCAAGAGCTACTTGCAGTATAGGGCCGGGATTGTTCATAATACTTTATATATTGTTAATTAATCAAAACTCTATTTGTCAAAGTGTCATAGATTTGTTGTGACCAGTTTTATCATTATCAGTTATTTGCGCAGTACCTTTTCCAGGATATCACCAATAAGCACGCCAACAATGAAGACAAATGTAACCACTAACATCAATATAACGAACAGCAAAGAACCTGTAAAACCTGCTACAAGTCCCCCGACAATGCCAGCAGAGATACCTGCCGTTAATCCGCCAACTAAAAGGGCGATTATTCCCACGATAATACCTAGTACCAAACCTACCTTTAATCCCTTGAACAGTATGTGCAGGTAATCTTCTGTGCCTTTATTGACTAAACCGTAAATTATGCCGATTAATATAATAAATAAATTAAGAGTAAATTCCATGTTGTGCTCACCTCAATAATTCAGTTCAACAATAATATTCAATCGTTCAATTACTGTCAATAATATTCTATTAACACCACTTATATAACCATCACTTCAAATCACGGTGGTAAGACTGAACCGACCTGACACCAATACGTTTTTCACTTGCGGCCCTGATACCTTTTGCTGCCGCCAGGGCGGCAGCAGTTGTGGTGTGATAGGGGATGTTGTACTTAATTGCAGATTTGCGGATGTAGCTGTCATCATAGGCACCCTCCTTGCCAATAGGAGTGTTCAGGACAAACTGTATCTCACCATTGTGCATTGCATCCACAATATTTGGCCGGCCTTCATGCAATTTTTTGATAGTTTCACATTCAACCCTGTTCTCCCTCAGGAAAGTGGCTGTACCTTCGGTACAAAGAATGTTAAAACCAATATCCTCCAGTTCCTTTGCAACAGGCAAAGCACGCTGACGGTCATTGGACGCAACAGTGATTAGTGCTGCACCTTCCAGTGGCAGCGATGAACCGGCTGCAACCTGGGAATTAAAGAAGGCGGCCTCAAAGGAATCTGCCAATCCAAGCACTTCACCCGTTGAGCGCATCTCTGGACCGAGCACGGGGTCTACCTCAGGGAACATGTTGAAGGGAAATACAGTCTCTTTGACACCAAAATGTGGATAAGTACGCGTATGGGTATCCATATCTGCCAGTTTCGTACCAAGGATGACCAAGGTTGCAATACGTGCCATGGATACACCTGTGACTTTGGACACAAGCGGTACTGTTCTGGATGCCCGTGGGTTAGCTTCTATGATGTAAACCTTGCCATCCTTAATGGCGTATTGGATGTTCATGAGCCCGACAACCTTTAATTCGGTTGCGATACGCCGCGTGTATTCCATGAGGGTATCCATCTGTTCATCAGGTATCCCCACTGGAGGCAGCACACATGCGCTGTCTCCTGAATGGATGCCTGCCTGTTCAATGTGTTCCATGATTGAAGGAATGAAAACTTCCATGCCATCAGATATGGCATCCACTTCGCACTCCAGTGCATCCTCAAGGAACTTGTCAATGAGCATGGGTGTCTCTGGTGTTATCTCAATGGCTCCGACAACGTATTTTTTCAGCATCTCGTCATCATAGACTATTTCCATGCCACGGCCGCCAAGCACGTATGACGGGCGAACTACCAGCGGATAGCCAATACGTGAGGCAACTTCCAATGCTCCCTCCAGTGAAATGGCAGTACCTGGTTCAGGCATCGGTATCTCCAGTTTCCGGATTACGTCGGCAAACTGCTCACGGTCCTCTGCAAGGTCAATGCTTCTGACCGATGTACCAAGTATTTTCACACCCGCAGCTTCAAGTTCTGCGGCAATGTTCAGTGGAGTCTGTCCGCCGAACTGCACAATGACACCTTCCGGCTTTTCTTTTTCATAGATGCTCAGTACATCCTCAACCGTAACAGGCTCAAAGTACAGTTTATCCGAAGTATCATAATCAGTAGATACCGTTTCAGGGTTACAGTTGACCATGATAGACTCATAGCCAAGGTTACGCAGGGTAAAAGCGGCATGTACGCAGGTGTAATCAAATTCAATTCCCTGCCCAATCCTGTTCGGTCCGCCGCCGATTATCATAATTTTCTTTCGGTCTGATACAGGCACTTCATCGTCTGCGCTGTAAGTGGAATAATAGTAGGCTGCATCCTCTGCGCCGCTGACCGGCACGATGTTCCATGCCTGTTTCAATCCAATGGATAAGCGTTGCTCGCGTATCGCCTGCTCTGGCAAGCTTAAAATCCGGCCCAGGTATTTATCAGAAAAACCGTCCTTTTTGGCCTTTATAAGCAAATCATCCGGCAGTTTGCCACCTTTGTGTTTGAGCACCTCTTCTTCCAGTTCAACCAGTTCTTTCATCTGCTCTAAGAACCAGGGTTTGATGTGGGTTATCCTGAATAACTCATCTACAGACATCCCTTTTCGCAGGGTTTCGTATATGATGAACTGGCGCTCGGAAGAAGGCTCTACCAGAAGTTTTCGCAATTCGTCAAGTGAAAGGTCGTTGAAGTTTTTGGCAAATCCCAGACCGTAACGCCCGGTCTCGAGTGAGCGGATGGCTTTCTGAAATGCTTCTTTGTAATTCTTGCCGATGCTCATGGCCTCGCCGACTGCACGCATCTGGGTACCTAGTTTGTCGATGGAGCCGGGGAATTTCTCAAATGCCCAGCGTGCGAATTTAATGACTACGTAATCGCCTGAAGGCGTATACTTTTCAAGTGTGCCGTCACGCCAGTAGGGGATCTCTTCAAGCAGCAGGCCGCCTGCCAGTTTAGCAGAAACAAGTGCGATTGGGAATCCTGTGGCTTTGGAGGCAAGGGCAGAAGAACGTGATGTGCGCGGGTTTATCTCTATTACTACCACGCGGTCAGTCTCAGGGTCATGGGCGAACTGTACATTGGTGCCTCCGATAACGCCAATGGCATCCACGATACGGTATGAATAGTCTTGCAGGCGCGCCTGGAGTGTCTCGTTAATAGTGAGCATGGGTGCGGAACAAAAGCTGTCACCTGTATGCACTCCCATGGCGTCGATGTTTTCGATGAAACAGACCGTGATCTTGTTGCCTTTTGCATCCCTTACAACTTCAAGTTCAAGTTCTTCCCAGCCAAGCACTGATTCTTCCACAAGTATTTGCCCGATGAGGCTGGCAGAAATACCTCTGGCGGCAATTGTGCGAAGTTCATCCACGTTGTAGGCAAACCCGCCCCCTGTCCCGCCCATGGTGTAAGCAGGCCGGACTACCACAGGGTAACCTATATCCTTTGCGATTTTCTCTGCTTCTTCGACACTAAAGGTTGTTTCACCGCGTGCAGTTTCTACGTTGACACTGTCCATCGTTTCTTTGAAAATGGTACGATCCTCGCCCCGCTTGATGGCATCGATTTGCACCCCTATAATCTCTACGCCGTATTTTTCCAGAATACCGTTCTCATAAAGCTCAGTGGACAAGTTCAGTGCTTTTTGGCCGCCCAGATTGGGCAAAAGAGCGTCAGGGCGCTCTTTGTCAATGATCTTCTCCAGGGTTTCAATATTTAGCGGCTCGATGTAGGTTGTGTCTGCCATCTCAGGATCGGTCATGATAGTTGCAGGATTAGAATTTACCAGAACAATTTCATAACCAAGCTGGCGCAGTGCCTTGCAGGCCTGTGTGCCGGAATAATCAAATTCTGCAGCCTGGCCGATGACGATTGGGCCTGATCCTATAATAAGTACTTTGTGAATATCCTCTCGTTTGGGCATGTTTTCACCTTCTCTTGGATAGGTATTATGATTTAATACTCTTTTGATGTGGATTCGGACTAAGTGTATTTTTGGAGAAATCAGGACAGAATGAAATACATATGGAATAAGGCAAGTTATTATTCAAACTTGTGAAGTATATAAGATATTGGAATGAATATATTCATAGCCTGTCGGAAAAGTGATGAAATCAGACCAATTAGTAACAATTCGTAGCACGTTCATCAAGTAAATCGATATGTAATGTCATGCTGTAATTATTTAGATTAATAAAAATCATCGAAATAGATGCTTTTCCGACGATCTCGATATCTTCACAAAACCCCACTAAAATAATGTCCTGTGGAATATTTACCCCCACAATGCCCTACGGTTCCATTATCTATGGCTTTGCGGTAACTTTGCGTCAACTTTCCAGTCGTTTTTTCATCATAAGTTTTTGCTTCAATTCTAAGGCAACTCACACCTGCATCAATTAGTTCAGTTATGTGATTTAACATGCAAAATTCCCTGGAGTTCATGACATAGGTACGTTTTTGTTCATCAGTTTTCACAGGATAAGTGAACCCCTTTTCATCTTCCATTATAGCGTCATTCACTTTATTGTCTGGGAATAATTCCCCCAACAAGTCATGTTCAGAAACCATTAGAGGGAAAAAGCCGTGTACTATACATTCTACCTCTCCATGTAGTGCCATTTGTTTTATTTCATCCAATGTAAGTTCAGGCGAAAGTGTCACTCTCTGGCAGTACTCCAGATAATGTGTCATTGCCAGCCTGTTGAAGACATTAAAAGAATAGTCAATTATCAGTGATTTATCAGTGGAATTATGAAGACTATGTAGAGCACCAGGATTTGCTACTAAAAATCCATTCGGATTCTGGTCAGGGTACAATTCATATAATTTATTTAAATGATCCAAATCATTCCCTTTTTTATCAATTCTTGGTGTACTGAGATAAACTACCACTCCTTTATGCTTACCATACTCAATAGCAGATTGGTAATCTTCTGGTTTGAGTGTACTAGATGTGAAATTCTCGCCACCAAAATAGACCACATCTGCACCGCCATCAACGGCTGCTTTAAATGATTCAAATGAGCAGGTATTTACTGATAGCATGGGTTTGATTTTGGTTGGAATTTCTCTATTATCAAAAGTGATACCAGGTTTGTTGCATTTGCGTTTCCATTTTCTTGTAAGTTCATCTTCAAGCTTTTTAACAGCAGTTCTGCGCAGAGTATTTAAATGGGAAATGGGAATGAAAATATCATTGTCTAAATCAATCACAATGTTTTCCGGATCAAAAAAAGTATTGCCAAGTTTTTTCAAATGCTGGATTATAGAATCTTCTGATATTGGGGACCCTGTTGCTTTTTCCGGGACATCTCCTTTTTGCATGACCTGGTTCACTCCATCTGTAATGCAAAGTGCTACCCGTTTTCCCCGTTTTGCTGTGAAAGACATATTGAGGGGAATCTTTCTCTTGGCATCTTTTATTCTAAAAGATTCCATGAGCTTGAAGTCATACGTTTTGAAAACAGTTTCATTGCTATATACTATTTTTTCCATAGGTATTTTGACTGTTGCACAGGCAGGGGTACTTTCAACACTCTTGTTGTTGATATACATGCTTCTGACTGAAGTTCCTGTGCCGCGACCTTCTGTACCAATTCCATCACCAATCCTCAATGGTTGCTCAATATTTATGTAAGCAAATTTTCTATCCCTGTCGTATTTGACGATATTTCCAAGGTATGTTCCCTGGTTATGTGGCTGTTTCCGGCTCATCAGATTGCCGCCGGGATTGCCGAAAAAATACCCTTCGGTAAAACCACGATTAAAAAGCTGCCGCAATGTATGCTGTTCATCATACGATACCTGAAAATCCGCAGGATTTTCAAGATATCTCTCTATAAGACCCCTGTAAATTCGTACCACACCTGCCACGTATTCAGGGTGCTTCAACCTGCCTTCGATTTTAAAAGAATTAATTCCTGATTCAATTAAATATCCGATGCGTTCGCTTATATTGAGATCCCTGGGACTTAGAAGATGCCCTTTTGCTTCATCAATTGTGTATTTCCTTCGGCAAGGCTGGGTACAATAGCCACGGTTCCCACTTTTGTCTCCTATCATACTGCTAAACAGACACTGGCCAGAGTATGAGATACACAACGCACCATGGATGAATATTTCAATCTCAGTGTTAGTTCGGAATTTAATCTTCCGGATTTCATCAAGGGAAAGCTCCCGTGCAAGCACCACACGTTTTACTCCCATATCTTCCAGGAATTGTACTCCCTCTGAATTGTGGATGGTCATTTGCGTGCTGGCGTGGACAGGGAGTTGGGGTAGCTGGTCCTTTAACAATTTCATTATGCCCATATCCTGCACTATGACTGCATCTGCTCCTGTATTGCAAAGAAATTGTAAATATTCACTGACCCTTTTGAACTCTGAATCCTTGATCAGTGTGTTGACTGTTATGTATGCTTTGGCTTTGTTGATGTGGGTGTAATCAATAGCCCATTTAAGTTCTTCCAGCGAAAGACCCGCATCATGTCTTGCACCAAAAGTTTCTCCACCGAAATATACGGCATCGGCACCATTTTCAATTGCTGCGATAATTGCTTCTTTGCTTCCGGCTGGCGCCAATAGTTCAGGTTTAAACATTATGGGTTATAATAATGTGGGGCGTTAAATAGGTGATGGGATTGATTGGAAATTGTGTTGAAAATGCAGTGACTCTTTTTTTGATGGTACATATATCAAAATTAAAAACAAGTATTCGGACTTAGCCGAATACGAGTAACGAGTTTGTAGTACCAACGGCCAATTTAGTGACATCGGGAGTCATATCAAAAGATATGAATTTAGTTCCGAACTGATCGTCCAGATGATAACTTGCCAGTTCATCTCCAGCTATGTTATACATCCTCAAGTCACGTTCCTCACCAATAAACACATATTTAGCGTCCTCTGAGATTCCGATAACACCCACATCTGTGCTCATCTGTTTCATCCATGTTACATTCCCATTATTTTCAAGCAGATAAACCTTATGTTGGAACGAATATGTCTGTGCTTCACTAAAGGGTTTTGTCAGTATGTAGTTACCGTTTTTGCATATCTCAATTTCGACCGTGTTTGTATCCAATATCTTTTCCCAGTTCTTGTTACCATACCTATCAAAGGAATGTATCATGTTATCATCGGTCAACACATAAAGATAGTTGCCATCATCTGACACTTCAATATCTTCAACATTCCCGGAAAATGATTTATACCAGAGATACTTGCCATTACTTGACATGTAGTACACCCTATCATCTGTAGTTCCGACCAGTATGTTCTCAGCATTGGCAGAATATTCAAAAATCACCACTTTTGTGGTAGAAACACCTGACTTCCACTCCCACATTTCGTTCCCAAAAGTATCGACGGCATTTAGCACTGGTGCCTTTTCGCCACCTTGTATTACAACTCCGTCATCAAGCAAACCCATGTGATTGATGGCACCTCCGACAGTATACGAATATAGTTCACCACCATCATTATCGTACATATTAAAAAAATCCTTATCACCGACGACAATATAATTACCGTCACTTGAGACTTCGACATGATTGGCATTGCTCCACCTCAGATTTGTCAGCAAATTCTTTGTCGGTGTTTTTACTATGACCTTCTGGGTGGATACACCAGCAATATATTCGCCGTCATCTGACATGCCAACATCTTTTATTCGTATCCTGCTGCTCCAAGTCCAGGAAGGAGCACTTAATAACTTTACCGGGTCTACATTTATAACTTTTTCAGTTGCAGTTGCCTGGGGAGTGGGTGTTAAAGTAGCAGTAGCAGTAGCGTCTGGTTTTGACACATCATAAGGATCCACACATCCAGATATAACGATTGAAATTGCAAGCAATACCCACAATACAATTAATATTTTCCTCATATCCATTACCTTCTTAATTCTACGTTCATATAGAATCTTTAATTGTTTTTCAGTTTTAATGACTTATAAGTTTATATACTATATATACAATAGAGATTGTTGTAAATGCATATATTTCGATTTTTTTTTATTTTTTTTAATAATTACACCATGACATTGCATAACGATTTACTTGATGAACGTGTTATGAATTGTTCCAATTTCATCACTTTTCCGACAGTCTCACAATAAGTTTTTACACACTTATAGCATCTTTATTTAGAGATGTCCACCGTAATAAATATAACCTACCAAAACATCAGGATAAAACCTTACAGATTATCATCATTTGAAAGTAATAAATTTATAAGATGCAATATATTTAAATCATTGAGGACATATTATGTTAAAAGTTAAGAATCTGGTCAAAGATTACGAGATGGAGGACACCAGTGTAAGGGCATTGGACGGTGTCAGTTTTGAAGTTAACGACGGTGAAATTGTCGGGATAATGGGACAAAGCGGTAGCGGAAAAACTACTCTTTTGAAGGTACTTAGGGGAGTCGAAGGTTTCAATGAAGGCGAGATAGAGCTGGACGGTTTGTCTATAACCCCGGATTCCCCTGATGATGATTTCAGGAAATTGAAGGGTATGACCGCAATACATCTTCAAAGGAACTTTGGACTTTGGCCCGGGTCTGCAATTGAAAACATTATCCGGAGATTACATTCCAAACGTATTGGACAAGAAGCCCTGCCAACAAAGGAACATCCTGATTATGATGATTTGTATGAAGAGAGCATGAAATATCTCAAATTGGTTGGTCTGGACCATAAGGCCGAACATTTTTCGATGGTGCTCAGCGGCGGGGAAAAACAAAGACTTCTTATTGCAAGACAACTTGCAGCCAATCCTAATTTACTACTGCTGGACGAACCGGCCACTATGACCTGTCCTGCAACCAAACAAGAAGTCCTGGACACTATTAAAAAGGTACAACAACATACAGGTGTCAAGGTAATCATAGTTTCTCACCTGCCAGAGATACACAGTTACCTTGCTGACAGGGTGGTCTGGATAGAAGGCGGTAAAGTGGTGGGAGATGGTAAACCTGAGCCTCTTATTAAAGAATTCCTGAAAAAGATGAAACCAGATGTGGCAACACCTGAACTGAAAGAGGATAAAGTGGTCATCAAGGTAAGAGATTTGTGTCAGCGGTATTATCTGGTAAGACAGGGAGAAGTGCTGGATATCGAGGATATGAACATTGATTTCAAGAAAGGTGAAATTGTAGCCCTTACCGGGCCCAGCGGTGCCGGCAAGACCACGCTACTTCATGCCATGGACGGACTCATCTATCCTGATGACGGCGATATCAATTTTTTGATGGATGACGATTGGATTGACGTAGCCCATTACAGTCCGAAAAGGATGGAACTTCGCAGAAGAACAAGTATCATGTATCAGGAATTCGCACTGTATCCTAATTCACCGATCAAATACCAACTTGCCTATAAGCTAGGTGTTAAAGGTATGGATGTTCTGGAAGCAGCCCGCAAAAAGGCAAAGGAACTTAGCATACCTGAAAAAGACCTTGATGCCATATACAGATTGACTGATATTGGTGGTGACAAAGCTAAGGAAGAATTGGAAAAGATGGGATACAATAACGATATTATCAGCATACTCTTCCCAAGAAGTTCCATAGAAGAAGTCATAAAACATGCTGAACCTATCTTCCATGCGATTAGACTGCCACTGTCTGTCCTGAACTCCAAACCGTACCAGTTGAGTGGTGGTGAAAATGTGAGGGCTGCCCTTGCACTGGCAATGATAACAAACCCTGAATACCTGTTACTTGACGAACCATTCGGCGATCTGGACCCCATTACTCTGCGGGAAGTATCTAATGCCCTGAAAAATATCAGTAAGCATTTCGGGACAACTGTCATACTAATTAGTCACCACATGGACTTCGTTACTGAAGTGGCGCACAGGGCCATACTTATCGACAATGGTGATATTACCATGGACGGTGACCCGCTTGCTGTTACCAGTAAATTAATCGAGATTGGGAATGCCACTTACATGGAACATGCTATGACCGATTATGCGATCAACAGCGATTAAACGGTAGCGACACAAATATTCGGACCGAATATTAAGGCTGGTCTGTGGTCATTAGATGGTAGATGGTTTCACATAATACTTTATAGTACAAAAAAATATATTGTTGAGACTTTATGTTCCAAAAGGAAGAAACAACATATCCTGATCAGCCCAAAATTAATGGAATAAATGAAAACATGCTTGACAATAGCATTAATCCTGCCACAGGCTCTTCCGGAACAACATCAGATGTGGAAAAGGATGTAATGTATACTGTTTCATCTGGAATTGAAGCCCATGGTGCAGGTGCGCAGAATTCTACTGTACCGAATGAACCTGAGCGGCGCCCTTCCCGCAAAGGTGGTTCGGTGGGCCGTGGACTGATTTACCTGATTATAGTATTGGGGCTACTGGTTGTTATTGGTGGAAGTGTTATTGCAATTTTTGGAGGGTTCGACACTCTTTCAATGGATTCGAACAAGGTAGCAGTGATATATGTTCAGGGAGTTATGATCACCGGGAATTTACCTGGAGGTTTGGGTTATGCAACGTCTGAAGAAATTTGTAAAAGTATTCAGAATGCTGCTGATGACGATAGTGTAAAAGCCATAGTGTTACGCATCAATAGCCCCGGAGGGTCACCTGCGTCGGCGCAGGAAATTGTCGCTGAGATAAAAAAAGCACAGGAAAAGAAGCCTGTTGTGGTCTCCATGGGTGATGTAGCTGCAAGTGCAGCGTATTATATATCAGCACCGGCTGACCGTATTATTGCCAACCCGGACAGTCTTACCGGGAGTATCGGGGTTATCTGGGCGTTCGAAGACCGGTCAGGTTTTTATGAAGATGAAGGTATTGGCTTCCATGTTGCCAAGAGCGGTGAGTTCAAGGATATGGGTAGCAACTGGAGAGAACTGAGCGATGATGAGAAACAGTACTCAGAAGAGGTTGTCCTTGAAGTTTTCCAGCGATTTGTAGATGAGGTTGCCCAAGGTAGGAACATGAGCCAGAGCGATGTTAAAGACCTGGCAGATGGTAGGGTGTATACGGGCAGTAAGGCCATTGAACTGGGGTTAGTAGATGAGACCGGAAATCTGTATGATGCTATTGATGTTGCAGCAGAATTGGGCGGCATTACGGGTGATCCTACTGTGAGTTATGAGAATAAGCCGTCATGGTCACGGATTTTGTTGGGTGGGGAAGGGAATTCGGGTGCGGGGGCAGAGGAGTTTCTAAGTTATCTTTTCAAGAGTCCTTTTGGAAGGATTATTGCATAGGATTCGAAAATTTTCCCTAAAACTGGTATATGATATTGCTAAAACTAAATCAGTATGGTGTCAAGTCAAGCGTAAAATGTCGTACTGATTTTTTTAAATCCGCCAGCGCTATATAAGATGTGGTAGATGGTCGCTATACGTTTCATGGTTGACTTGACAATAGTGTGCCGACCAAGTTTTGACATTAAAGCTGAAATGTTCGGAAATCAGACTTTTCCGACAATCTCATATTATTCTCTGGGACTTGTTCAAAAATATAAGCTATAATACACAAATGCTTTTTAAGGTGAGCTTCATAATTGATTTGATGAATATTGCATTCCAAATATATAAACACATATTTACCTGTTCAAGCAGTTTGACTGATACCTGCTTAATACTTCAAAAATTGATGCCCAGAACAATAAAATCAATTCAAAAATGTGGTGAGGCGGGCTCATCATGATAGTGCCTTTTGATGAATCAGTTGATGAGGGGGAACATGCAGGTTGCGTTTTATTGTATAATGAAAAATCTGCTTCATGGAAAAAAGCAAAGAAAAAATATAAACACTGGTTTTCGGATTCAATTCATTATCCTGTCCAAAATGTATCAGAGGATTGGTTGAAAGAACGCTTACCAGAAAGACTTGTTGTTATGGGAGGAGATGGAACGGTCCATTCGGTCGCAAATTCAATTCTGCGCTGTGGACTGGATATTTCAATGGGAATCCTTCCGGGTGGTGGAGGAAATGATTTTTTTAAGAGGTTGATATATCGGGAGGACCATAATGGTATTGATGGTTTTTCGTATTGTGATGTGTTCGATGTTGAATATAATGATAACGCCACAAAAAAATATGCATTAAACTCTTTGGAATGGGGAATTGGTGCTATGGTTGCCGCCAGAAGAGAGAAAAGTGAAGGAAAACTATTGATTGGAATGCTGAAATACTTCTACCTGGCTATAAAGAGCCTGTTCACATTCAATTCCTGGAAAGCGACTATCCGTTTAGATGGAAAAGACATGGAATTTGATAACTTATCTGCAGTACTGGTAGGATTTGGATCAAGTAGCCTGGGAGGTGGGTATTTTTTGTTCCCGGATGAGTGTTATGGTCCCAATAAGAATAGACCGTTTGTAATGATAGCTGAGGGTTTCTCAAGATTAAATGGATTGGGATTGATACTTAAAACAATAAGGAAAAAACAGTATAATGACCCACGTGTAACGTATTATCCTTTTCGTTCATTAGAGTTGATACCTCGCACTCAGGAAAATATTAAGCTCACTATAGATGGTGAGTTAAATCCGGCACCACCGGTAAAAATAACCCTTAGTGATAAGAAATTGAGAACATTTCATGCTCACTGACCTTTTACGTGCTATCTACCCAGGTAGAAATTTCGTTTTTCTTTGTTAAATTTCTCGATAGCATACCTTAGCATGGTCCTTGGCATTTCATGATAATGTTTTTGCAGAAATTCTTCCTCAGTTTTCGTATCCCTTTTTCCAATTTCTCTTAACATCCAACCCACGGCTTTATGGATGAGGTCATGTTCGTCGAAGATGAGAATTCCTGAGATCTTTAACGCATCTTCATATTGGTTGTTCTTTATAAATGCAAAAGTTGAAAGCATTGCGATTCTTCGCTCCCACAAATTCCCTGAACTTGCCAATCTGAATAGTATTGATCTGTCCTTATCCAGAAGATAATGGCCTAATATATAAGGTGCTGAGCTGTCAACAAGATCCCAGTTGTTCACATGTTTTAGATTACTTATGTAAAAATCTACGACTTCCATCTTTCCTTTTTCGTCTTCTTTGTTGTATTTAAGCACTAAAATAAACAGAGAAGTCAATCTATGTTCATGGATAGTACTATTCAGCAAATGTCCGATGTCGTCCAATGGAAGGCCTGAATACTTTTTAGCGAGCTTACGCTGTTCAGGGACTTTGATCCCAAGAAATATGTCACCTTCACCATATTCACCTTTTCCTGTTTTGAAAAATCTCGATAATTGTTTTGCTTTTTCGGGATCCTGTAAATTTTGAAAGTCTGTTGTTATATTTTCCAGATCATAGGTCATAATTGTATTCTATATTTTTAATGCATATATGTATTGATAGGCAAACAATAGCAATATAAATCTTAGGAACCAATATTAAGCTAAGGGGGTTTGAAATGATTCTGGACAAAGGACCATGGAATGAGTATATCGATGAAACTGAAGAAAGCCATCGAAAAATATATGGCACTGATATGTTTGATCTGGCCAAACAATATGGAACGCCGCTGTTTGTTTTATTTGAAGACATCATTGTAAAAAATTATGAAAAATATCGACATGCACTTGAAAAAGAGTACAAAGATCATCTCATATGTTATGCAGTCAAAGCAAACACAAGTTATTGTGTCCTTAATTTTTTGTCGAAATTAGGTTCCGGAGCGGATGTTGCTTCAGAATATGAATTGCAGTTGGCCCTTAATGCAGGAATTCCGACAGAGAACATACGTGCAAATGGAAATTGCAAGAATGAATCATATCTTGAGGAATGTATAAAAAAAGGAATATTGATAAATGTTGATCCTGAAGAGGAATTAACTATAATCAATGAAATTGCCCTTCGATTGGGAATAGCTGCCAAAATCAATATAAGATTCGCGGGGTTTCCAGTTAAGCACATTACTTCACGGGCGATTACCACTTCAAGTGACTGGAGTAAGTTTGGAATTGATATAAAACGAGCGAATTCAGTGTTCCGGAAAGTCCTGGATATGGATATGTTAATTCCAAACGGCTTGATGGTTCATCTTGGATCGCAAATTACTGATATTAGTACCTATTACACAGTTCTTGAGATCCTCATTGATCTATCCAGAGATGCACAGCAGATTGGATTTGAGATCAATGAGATTGATATTGGAGGGGGTTTAGGTATTCCTTACTTTGAATCAGAGGATTGGAATTCAATTAAAAAGAAGATAAAAAATACACGAAAAGAAAATTATACATGGGCCGATGAATTCATTGGATATGAATTTAATGCAGAATCAAATGATCTGGAATGGATCGGTGAGGAACTCTCAAGTGCATATGCCCCGGATACTTTCATCCGGAAATTGTTCAATGAGAAATATTCTGCAAACAAGACCTTCAAAGAGAAACTGGAAGAAATCGGAACACCAAGGTTTGTTATAGAACCAGGGAGAAGCATCATAGGAAATGCAGGAGTGACCATTGCAAAGATCGGTCATGTTTCAAACACTCCACGTGGCGAGAACATCGTTCATGTAGATGCAGGCGTTAATTCCCATACGTTTGGAACTGCAGTGCCAGAACAATTGCATAGAATAGAAATTGCAAATAATATTGAAGAGGATGAACATTTTGAAACATTTGTTGCAGGCAATTTGTGCTTTACAGGAGATCTCCTCTGTAAAATAAAGAACAAATTAATACGAAAACCTCGAAGAGGAGATTACTTATTATTCTATGATACAGGTGCATATTCAGATTTCTTTGCTTCGAATGCTAATTCATTTCCAAGACCGCCAAAGGTCATGGTTGCAAAAGACGGGACCCATAGACTCCTCGTTAGAAGAGAAGATTTTTCAGAGGTATTCCAGAGAGAAGTAGGTTTGGGCATTCCACGAACTTAGTGGCCATGCCCACCACAGCAGTAAGCCACATCCATAAAAATGCATCCGGCCCGCACATTGAGATGGTAGTGTCAACACCCGCAATATTGTCTGTGCCTATGGTGCCCGAAAGCATGGTTATTAGAGCCTTAACGGGTGTGATGTCTCATTTTCCATCCTCTCATGGCCATTTAAAACGACGTAACGTATACACAAGTTTGCTGACCTGGAGTCATTTCAGTTAAAGGTTGGACGGCGGTATGATGCCCATAACTATACCCATAATAATGTCAAGTCAAGCGTAAAGTGTCATCCTGATTTTTTTAAATCCGCCAGCGCCATATAAGATATGGTAGATAGTCGCTATACGTTTCATGGTTGACTTGACACTAGCAGTATCGAGTCTTCAAATATTTATGTAAAACGATTTATTGCTTTGAATCCGACCCAGTAATCATCAAATCTGATTTCATTCGAAATTATTTGTTTCAACAATTGCCTGATTAATCTTTGAAAGGTCCCAATGGATACCCTCAAGTAGTTGATAGGCCTTATCTGCCGCTTCATATTGTGCTTCCAGCTTATTCTTCCCTTCTCCTGTGATACCAGGCAGTAATTTTTCATCAATACATATACCGAGTACAAAGTGATGGGTATTTTCAGTCTTGTTAATCCTATCTGCTATCACCGGGTAGTCTATGTTAGGATTGTCTTTTGTCAATTTCTGTATTTTATGTATGAGTTTATCTTTTGGATTTTTGGTGGTCACCATTGCAAGCAGCCCTTCTTCGTTGTTAAGAAGATTAAGAAGGTCCAGAAACTGAAGTATGAATGTCTTAGCAGGGGCTATGTCTCTTTTACTGTCGAGATATATAGCTGCGATGAGGGATTCAATTATATCATCACCATGACAGGTACTGGAAAAAGGATGATGGTGTCCATTTTCATCATAAATATAATGGGATAGGTTGCGTTTTGTGGCGCATTCAGTCAGATACTGGTTGTTTACCACCTCCTGCCGTATCTTTGTCATCACACCTTCAGGTGTCATATCACAAAGGGCATCCCTGTCTTTTAGTTCTGGCCATTTTTCGTACAATAATTCAGCAGTTACCAGGGACAGTACAGCGTCACCAAGGTATTCCAGTGCCTGGTTATCGGGCATGGATGGATGTGCCCTGGAATAGGCACGGGTGGTTATTGCCCTTATACCTAAGTGTTTATCGTTGAAAGTATATCCGATTATTTTCTCAAGTTCTAAGAGAGTTGGGTCGGTGTGATTTTCATGATTCATTTCGTAGTCACCATTCTATTATGCATGAATATCATTTATCCAGCACTGTAATCCTTCTGGTAAGACTACGATGTACCCTTTGAGTAAACATTTCTACCAACCTAAACCCGGCATTTTCAGCCCAAGTCTCAACCGGACGCTCCGATACCATCACCATACGCCCACCAGGTCGAAGTACCCTGTACATCTCACAAAGAGAATTCTTCATCAACTTGTCCAATGATTGTGCCTGTATAAATGCCGACCTTCCATAAGGCGGGTCAGTTACAATACAATGAACACATTCATCCCCCAATGCCATGCCCCCAGCATCCTGGAACATAATCGAATAGTCCACTGAATAAAAATCCAGGTTCATCTTTGCACCCATGAGTATCTTTCTTTGAACATCACAACCAAGGGTGCTCGCACCGATTAGTCCAGCTTCCACCATTATCCCGCCAGTACCGCAATAAGGATCAAGAAAAATACTCCCCTCTTTTGTCCGGGCAATATTCACCAGAGCCAGCGCCAATTTTGGCATAAGTACTCCAGGATAGAAAAATGGTTTTTTATGAGGTTTACGCCTTTCAAATGCACTGCTATCAATGGAAGCAATTACAGGTCCGAAAACGCATTTATTGTCAGTTAAGATTGCACGGTATTGGACATCGGGTTTGTTCAGGTCTGCCCTGTACCCCCTGTCATACAGTACTTTGCCGATACCACGTTCAATATCTTCAGATGATATTGGGCTTTTACGTTTAATTTTCTTAGCTCTGACATTATAAGTAAAGGAATTCGTTTTTGAAATATCCATCCCTTCTGCCATCGAAATAATATCAGTCAGGTTTGCATATGAAATACCTGACACTTCGATTATGTGCCGTGTCATTGCCAACCGACTTGCAAGTTCACCTACCAGCACAGCATCATTACTGGTTGTTTCAATAACAAGTACTTGTTCCAGTTGATACCTTACCGAAAAGTCAATGCCTGCTGATTCCAGGGCACCTACGATTTCAGCTGTCGGTATCTCAGGAGTTTCTCCAGAGAGTTCAAAGGCAATTAGTGTCATAGTTTCATTCGGTTGTTTTTTCCCTGGGCTGCATATTGTCTTTTAATACTTTGAATACTTCTGCCATAACACCGTGCCACATGAACTGCTCGAAAAGTCGATCAGCAGGTATCCGTTTGGAATATGCATCATCGACCCAGTTTATGTCAATATCATAGCCTACTTTTTTTAAAAATAAACCGTATGCCTGTGCGGGTTCAAGTCCTTCTTCAAACTCTTCCGGGTGCACCATGCGCTCCAGCCATTCCACATCCCTTGCTTCATTACCTACCATTCTCAAAGCTGTTACAATCTTGCGTACCATGTGCCACAGAAAACTGTCCGCCTTTATGTCAAGAGCAATGAACCTTCCATCCAGCCTGATGTCTATCGATTCGATTGTTCTGACAGTATTTTTATCCCCATCAATGGAAGTAAAGTTTGAGAAATTATGAGTACCTTTTAACACCCGTGTTGATTTTCGCAACAATGGAATATTGAAACATTCACCGCACATAAAATACCGGTATTCCCTGTTTACGGCCTGTCGTCTGGGGTCAAAGTTATCTGGCACCTCTGCTCTGGACCACGTCCAGATAGATGGAGGCAACACACTGTTTATTGCCCTGGGTATGGCAAGTTTTGGATTATTGGTATCAAAGGCAATTACCTGTTCCAGAGCATGGACACCGGTGTCTGTTCGGCCGGACCCAATGTAACGGGCGCTTTTAGGGCCTTTAATGATGTTCAGTTCTTCAAGAGCCCTGAATAGTTCCCCTTCAATAGTGGGTACATTGGACTGTATCTGGTATCCGTGAAATTCTGTGCCGATATAAGCTACTTTCAAAGCGATTCTCATGGTCTTAATCTTTGTAAAATAGGGTTGTTTCAATGATAAAAGTAACCCAAATAAAGAAAAGAATTACTTGTTTCGCCTGTAATAATCAACGATAATTACCAAAGTGATTATAAAAATACAACCCAACAGGAACCATAGACCCATATGTGATGACAGCCCCGGGTCAGCAGCATTCCGGATTGATTCAACACTCACTGATGGTTCAGGGAACGGAGTTGGTATATGAGTTGGTAATTCTGCCCCCTCTTCAACTGCTTCTTGAAAGTAAGTGGCTGCAGCCATGGTTTCATTGGACAGCGACTTTTGTACCGTATCATTCATTACACTGACAACTGAATCCATTGTTCTTTCAGAAACATTGGGCGCAGCTTCCATCTCGGGAACCAGAACGGGTGCAAATCCAGATTCATTCGGTATGCTCATGGATTTGCCGAATCCACCTGTCAGGACTTCCACAATACCGGATGCAAACACAGCTGCCAGGACGACACCAATGTATTTCTTCAATATATCAGCTATGGATGCGCTATCAGTCTTTTCAGGTACCAATACAATGAGTTTGCGAACCGGGCCATATATCTTGACCTGCCGCCCTTTCTCACTGTACTTGATGTGCTCGACCTTTACCAGCCCCACATCCACCAGATTCTCAATGTTGTACTTGATGGTGGTCAGCGGTACATCCAGCTTGTGAGCAATGTCAGAAACACTCATGGATTGGTCGGCAAGCAGTTCTATAACCTGCCTCGCCGTGTCATTAGTAATAACCTGGGTTATTTTTTTAGATTCTTTACCAAGGGGAATCACCATTAGCTTTTCACTATTATTGACAACTTCACTATCGGCAATGGTGTCATTCTTGTCAATGGCGCTGTTTTTGTCAACAGTGTCTCTGTCTGCCTGTTCCATGAATTAAAGTAGGTGTCACACATTGAAATACATACCTATAACTGCAAGCCGGATTGCACCTACTGACCATTATGTACGGTTGATATCTTGTTAAAATGCCGGTTGAACTGGCTACGGCGGTTGATAGGTTGGTATTTGGCGGCACGTTTTACGATACCAGTCCAGAATTCATCTTCCATCAATTTTCACCTCCCGCATGTAGTTTGATAGGGACTATATTAAGCCCGAGCCAAGAGCAGACTGAAAGTAATAATGCGACAATGCGACATGCCCGGTCAATCTTCACAATCCTTTTATACAATAACACGATGTTATAATTGAGGTTTTTTAAAAATGAAAGAATCTAAAATGAGGGATCGTTTTCTATATTCCTGAATCGATACGTGGAACACACATAACTATTTTTGATACCACACTGCGTGATGGTGAACAGACCCCTGGCGTATCTCTGACTTTTGAGCAGAAAAAAGACATTGCCACTCAGCTTGACAAACTTGGAGTGGACATAATCGAAGCCGGGTTTCCTATGTCATCTGACGGGGAAAAGCAGAACGTCACCGAGATAGCAGCAATGGGTCTTGAACTGGACGTGTGTGGATTATCAAGGGTAGTGTTGTCGGATATTGATGCATGCCTGGATTGTGATGTGGATATGGTGCATACTTTCGTGCCCACCTCAGATATCCAGCGCATAAATACTATCAAGAAGAGCAGGGATGAAGTGCTTGACATGGCCATTAGGGCGGTTGAGCATATAAAAGACCACGGGGCAAAATGTATGTTCAGTCCCATGGATGCTACGCGTACCGACTTTGATTACCTTCGACAGATAAGCATTGCTGTCCAGGAAGCAGGTTGCGATGTAATCAACGTCCCCGACACAGTAGGCGTGTTCGTACCTTCGGCCATGAAGGCCCTGATAGCAGATATCAAACAGGATATCACCATTCCAATTGATGTTCATTGCCACAATGACTTCGGGCTGGCAGTGGCTAACAGCCTGGCTGCTGTTGAAGGAGGCGCCCTGCAGGTGCAGGTCACTATAAATGGCCTGGGCGAGAGAGCAGGTAATGCTGACCTGGCCGAGACTGTTATGAGCCTACAGAGTATCTACGGGGCAAATACCAACATCAAGACCGAGTACTTGATAGAAACCGCACATCTGGTTGAAAGTTACACAGGCGTAAGGATATCACCCCTAATGCCGGTTGTCGGGGAAAACGCATTTGCACATGAGAGTGGGATACATACTCACGGTGTGCTTACCAAATCAGAAACCTTTGAGCCTGGAATAATGACTCCTGAAATGGTAGGTCATAAACGCCGGATTGTCCTGGGCAAGCATGCTGGCAAACATGCAGTCAGCCAATCCTTAAATGCCGCCGGACTTGAACCGGACCCTGAGCAGCTGAGCGAGATAATGTCCAGAATGAAGGACCTGAGCAACAAAGGCAAAAGGATTACTGACGGTGACCTGTTCGCAATTGCAGAAGACACCATGGGCAAGCTGAAAAGATCAGAACGTCCGGTAGACCTGATTGAAGTTTCTGTTATGACTGGGAACATCATTACTCCTACGGCTTCGGTTAAGGCAATGGTAAATGGTGTAGCGAAGGTCGCAGCCAGTACAGGCGTGGGACCGGTGGATGCAG
>JAGLRT010000089.1 GCA_023136155.1 Methanosarcinales archaeon | reverse complement strand
CGAACTCATCTATCGATAACTTCTGCTGAAGTTATCTATCAAATATTATGTTCTTGACTATATTCAAGCATGGCAGCAATTTTTGCGTTATTATTCATTATCGGTAATTTTATGATGTAACAATTACCTTTGCTTCATAGATGTATAAAATCCGCATACATGGTCGGGGAGGACAGGGTGCAAAAAAAGCAGCCAAAATGGTAGGTCAGGCTGCTTTCAAAATGGGGAAGCAAGTCCAGGATTTTGCCCTGTACGGTGCAGAACGGCGAGGAGCACCTGTAATGAGTTTTGTCAGGATAGGCGATACTCCCATATTGGAGCGGGGATATGTGGATGACCCGGATGTAGTGCTGGTACTGGATAGGACGTTGCTGGATCTTGTCAATGTGGCTGATGGTTTGTCTAAAAACGGCTTACTGCTGGTGAACTCGGAACATGAGCTTGCTGTTGACACACCTGCGATGGTAAAGCACGTAGATGCAACAAGTATTGCCCTTGAAACCATCGGCAAACCGATATTTAATACTACAATGCTGGGTGCACTGGCAAAGTTGACTGACATTATTTCAATTGATGCCCTGGACAGGGCCATAGAAGAAGAACTTTCCAATTATCCCACAAAAATGATAGAAGCTAACAAGACTGCAGTTAAAAAATGCTACGAGGTGGCAAAATGAGGGAAGAAGAGTTGCCATATAAAGGAATTGAAGGCATCCCCATCATTAAAGAACCGGGCAGTGCAGCAAAAGTCAACAGAGGCTCATGGAGATTGGTCCGACCTGTGCACAACAGGGATAAATGCACTAAATGCAAGATATGTTACACTTACTGCCCTGACGCTGCCATCAACTGGACTCCGGACGGTCCCGAAATCAACCTGAATTCATGCAAAGGGTGCATGATTTGCGTGGAAGAATGTCCAACTGATGCCATGACTGAAGAGAAGGAGGCAACATGAAGCAGACACTGGTTACCGGTAACGAAGCTGCAGCATGGGGCGCAAGACTGGTCCGGCCAAATTATATTCCTACATTCCCTATCACACCCCAGACTGAGTGTATCGAAACCCTGGCCCGGTGGGTTTCGGACGGGGAATTACCTGGCACATATTTTGACAGGATAGAATCAGAACATTCGGTCATGAGTGCAGCTGTGGGTGCAGCTGCCGTGGGTGCGCGTGTGTTCACCGCCACTTCATCCCAGGGGCTGCTGTTAATGCATGAAGTATTGTACATTGCAGCCGGGATGCGCCTGCCCATAGTGATGGCAACCATATCCAGAGGACTGTCTGCGCCCGTGACCCTGTGGTCGGATCACAACGATTTCCTTGACCAGAGGGACAGCGGCTGGCTCATGTTCCATGCAGAGAACAATCAGGAAGTACTGGATATGATGCTTCAGGCATACCGCATTGCAGAAGACCCGCGGGTATTGCTGCCGGCCATGGTCAATATGGACGGGTATGTACTCTCATTCACTGATGAACCTATCACTATTCCTTCTACTGAAATGGTGGAGGAATTCCTGCCAAAATACATTCCAAAACATACTATTACAAAGGATAGGCCTGTTACTGTGGGTCCACCTGTACTTGATGAATATACTATTTTCCGGGCGCAGAACCATGTTGCAGCACGGAATGCTCTTGAAGTAATGGAAGAGGTCATGGATGATTTTCACAGAATATTTGGCAGGAGGTACCACCTGGTGGACGAATTCATGCTTGATGATGCCGAACTGGTACTAGTAACCCAGGGTTCAATGAGCACCACTGCTAAAGCTGCTATAATGGAGATGCGGGAGGGAGAAGGCATTAAGGTGGGACTGCTCAGGCTAAGGGTTATACGGCCATGGCCTGCCAAAGCCATAGCAGCGGCATTGAAAAATGTAAAAGCTGTGGCAGTAATAGACCGTAACTTAGCACCAGGCAGGGGCGGTATCATGTTACCCGAAATAGTTGAAACGCTATATAATCTGGACAAGCGGCCCCTTGTATCCAGTTTTGTGGTGGGGCTGGGGGGTAACCCACAGACCGAACATAAGGTCAAGGAGATTACACGAAAACTCATAGATGACCTTGAAACAGGGCGACCCAGGGTGGAATGGAATGATCTGGATAGGAACTACATGGAGGGATTGTAATGCAGGGGTTTAAAAGCATCAGGAACCTGCCGGAACAAGATTATTTCACAGGCGGCTCATCTGCTTGTGCAGGATGTGGGCCCTCCCTGGGGCTGAAACTGGCACTAAAAGTACTTGGACCTGAAACCATTATCGTCAATGCCTCGGGTTGCATGACCCTGCTGCCCCTGTATCCCAACACACCATTAAAGAGCAGCTGGATACACAACGCAATTGAGAATGCGTCATCAACAGCTGCCGGAGCCAGGCACGGCCTGGATATGCTGGGAAACGAGGATATGAACGTGGTGGTCTATGCCGGGGATGGTGCTACTTATGACATTGGTTTTGCATCCCTATCCGCAGCTGCGACAAAGAACGAGCGCATTATTTACATCTGTTACAACAACCAGTCATTCGGCAACACTGGTTTCCAGTGGTCAACGGCAACGCCCTACGGCAGCGAGACCAAGACCACTCCGAGAGGCAAGAATAATCCCATCGGTACTACTGTTGTTAACAAGAACATGTTAAAGATCATGGGTGCCCATAGGGTATATGCGGCTACAGCATCCCTGGCTTATCCAGTCGATTTCCTAAATAAATTAAACAGGGCCAAAGAGAGGGATGGATTTTCATATATTGAACTATTGGGTTCATGTACTGCCGGGTGGAATTATGACCCCAGAATGACGATCAGAATATCCAAACTTGCTGTTCGTTGTGGTATGTGGCCATTGTATGAAATAGAGAACGGAGTGCTGACCCTGAGCAAGGATTTTAGTGAACTCAAACGAATTGATGAATTCTTAAAATTACAGGGACGCTACCGGGCACTCCCACAGGATGGTGTGGACCGACTTCAGGTGCTTGTCAATGAACACTGGGGTGAATTAAAAGAATATAATGGGCACCGGTATGTCTGAAACTGTTTTTCAATCAAGTATAGTTATGTTAAATTTACAGTGGTCATAACCGATACCGAAACATTCTACCTCCTCCACCTGAATATTAAAGTTCAGGCTGCCATCAA
Source organism: Methanosarcinales archaeon (assembly GCA_023136155.1). Lineage (GTDB taxonomy): Archaea > Halobacteriota > Methanosarcinia > Methanosarcinales > Methanocomedenaceae > Methanocomedens_B. The sequence goes on along the minus strand of JAGLRT010000089.1, from coordinate 3,527 downwards.
AAATACCTTCCAGCAACCCTTCACTAAGTACGCACAGGTTTCGCCCCACATCAGTCATATCCGAACATTCAAAGCATTCATGCACAAATAAAGTCAATGGATCATGTCTGGATATTTCCACAATACCAAAGTTATGTGACTTCCAGAAATAAGCTATTTCCCACAGCAAGTCATCCACTGAGTTTGAGACTAACACCTCAGATAGTTTTTTACCAATATCATTACCTATCATTTTCATGACAGGTTTTGGGTTCATGCCGTATGCTTCCAGTCCATACCTGACTGTATGGCACATAGTTTTGAAAAAATCTAATTCGTTGTCCACAGATGTTATCAACTTGTCAAGTATCAGGTCATAACTATTCTGGATTGGTATCTGGGAGTAAGCGATAAACTGGGTGTTCAGGGAAAATATCTTCTTCCTCTTATCATTAATGTCCTTGTGTTCATGAATCAGGTTTTGCTCAATCAGGTCTTTCAGATGTACAGAAATCGTGGATTTAGCCTTAAGGCAGTCAGACACTATCTCGTCAAATGATCTGGACTGACTACCGATAAATTCGAGTATTTTAAGTTTAACCGGACTGTCCAGTGCCACCATTCCATCTTCGGTGGAAAAAATAATAGTTTGATTGTTACTTGAACGCATTTTCAATATATTTTAAAATAAGTACTATATATGTTGTTCGTTATATCACGAATTAATAAATAATATGTAAAATGTAATATTATTATTTAATGTTTATTCAATTCCCCGCCGCCTTTCACTTTTATATTTCTCAACCAGGCTGCTGAGCAATTGTTCCTTCTCCTTTCGCTTTCTGGCTTCGGATTCCTCATTAAATTTCTCAATAGCAGGATTGAAATCATCGGGGTTTACTACACCCATTTCATCCAGATAGTTGACAGGTACCGACTTTACATTAAAAAAAGGTAGGTTTTTTTCCAGAAACTCTTCCTGGGCGTTATGTGCTATATCACCCCTGAATATTATAGCCCTGACACCAGCCTGGGATAGCATATCCACAGTGGCAGGACCACCGCCGCTGGCATCCTTGAAGAACAGTACATCCCCTGCATTGATTCCGTACTGCTCTTTTACATGAATTATTGATTCCTTTGTGAAGGCGCTTGCTACTTTAACTGGGATGGCCCGGCCGCTTATCTCCAGGTTCCGCAGCTGTTTTAGTTCTTCAACCAATTCGGTGAGTTCTTCAATTTGCCGGTCCTTGTGATGTAATTTATGTTCCAGATTGCGTATCTTTTCATAACTGATGCGCATCTCTTTTGACTTACGCAGCGTTGTGTAGGAATCTGACTTGAACTTTTTGATCTTTCTGTCAAGGGCTGATATCCTATGCTTTTTTGTGTTTATCTCGGATTTCAGTTCATCCAGATATGTCCTGAGACTGTTAATGGTTCCGTGTTGACGTTTTATGGTCTTTCTCAGATCTGCTACTACTTCATCCGGTCCCTTGGTTGTGGGTTTTTCCACTTCTGGCTTTGAAACCACATTCCTGCCAGTTAATCCCGCCACTGCACTATCTATAGTGTCACCTTTCATGACCTGGACTATAACTTCATCAGCATCGATGCCGGGTGGAATCCTTTTGCGTATCTCTTCAAATTTATTCTTGTGCCGCCTGAACACATGGGCTGATGCGGCAATGGCGTCGCGTTCATGGTCATTGTTGTAACCGTGTTGTCTTGCCAGATTTATCTTATATTCAGAAGATAGGGACACGTCGGGTTCCCCGGATATGGCATTGAAAGAACGGCGTATCTTTTCCACAGTACCCGGCATGGGTCTGACATCTGTTGCGATAATCATGGGTTTGCCATACCGGGCTATCATTTCAACTATATCAGAGACTGACATGCCCCTGCCACTATGTGATTTAACCAGGTTGCCTTCAAGGTCGAGCATACCAAGTCCTGTGGTGGTGCCCGGGTCTATACCCACGATTAGGGTTTTTCGTTTATTTTCCTTGAGGTAGCGGAACACTAGAGCATCCCGTTCCACTTCATGCACCCTGACCTGCACGTCCCCCAGTTTTGTTTGCTTTATGGGGATACTGCTACGGGGAGCATCAACCAGGAATTCACCTCTCACATATCCTCCGAAACCCTTTACGATGTTTGAAGAATAATTAAGGTCCTGCTCCCTGTTCAGGGTGCGCAGTGTATCTTCTATTTCGCGAGTCTTCTGGCGCACGTGGCCATGCACTTTTCGCCTGTACCTGTTCTGGCTCCACCCGCCACGTCCCAGTGAACGGGCACGGCTCACTTTGATAAAGGTCTTATCTTCAAACAACAGCACTTCAGCACCCACATCCATTGATGCCAGTACAGCACAGGTCTCAGCTTCCTGGTTAGGGTCCAACCTATCAAAGGATAAGTTGTGGCTGCGGGCAAGGCTTGTTAGAGATTTGGGTTGTTCGCCCCCCGTTACCTGTACCAATCTGGTGCCAGGGGGGAGTTTTCGCATTAAAGCTATGAGGTCACGCCTGCCAGGTGTGAGTTCATGGATGTTATCCACTGCCAGTATATGGGGTCTTTGCTGCCAGACCATTCTTATGATCTTGTGCAGGCTTACCATTCTATGATGTTCAATACCAGAGCCGGTGAGTATTACCACCGCATACCTGGGATGCTGCTTAGCTCCTGGTGAGCCTTTTGCAATATCTATACCGAATATGACTTTGTCTGAGGGCATTTACTTAATTGATATGTTATGTACATGTTAGAATAAAAGATTTGAGTGGGGGTTGTGCTATTTCCTGATATGCAGGGGGGTATGATGACTGTATTAACATTTTAATTTACGTTGTCTAGATAATTATTGATGATGTTGGAATATTTCACATTCAGAGGTATTTTGACTTGTGGGGTAACTACTGCCCAATGTAATATAGCGGTTTACTTACGAACGTTTGTTGACATGTTCTGATTTAATCACTTTTCTGACAATCTAAAATGAACCAAAATATAAAATATGAAATATTGAATCACTCGTATATTGGTATTTTTATATTATAATTTGGTATTTTTTTAAAAATATTGACCGGGTAATACAACTTAAAAAAATACTTCCAAGTAAACTCGCTTGCTAATATGTTCAAATATTTCAGAGGGACTTTCGAACATTTGCCCCTCTCTTGTGACACTGTATGGAATTCTGATTATTTCCTGCGTTCAATGACCATCTCACAGTAAGGGTCACCACTGCACATTCTTTTATTGCTCTGCTGTGTAAACTCTGGATTAAGGTTTTCGATAGCCGATTTGAGGTAGGTCTGGCATGCTGTGCTTGCCACAATCTTTGGATCAAGTCTCATCTCAATTGCCCTGTTGAGTAAAGGACACTGGGTTAATTTTACTACCGTCCTGTCGTCGCTCTCTTCTGTGGTTTCGGCTTTCATCTCAGGTCCATTGATGATTGTTCCAATAATCCCGAAGGTCTGGCTTACCTCTCTGGCATTGCCCACGGGCAGTCCAAGGACAGATGCAAGGTTCTTGAATTCCTT
>JAGLRT010000088.1 GCA_023136155.1 Methanosarcinales archaeon | reverse complement strand
TGGCTGCAATCTCCCACCTTTGCTCTGCAGGAATATCTTCTATGCTTACCATATTTCAAACCTCCCACTTTATGCTGTATATTTTTGTTGGGCTTTGAAGCCTCAATAGTGTATATTTATTAATAGTGTAAGTATATTTCGGGTGGAAGATTTTTTATTCTGCATTACCAGATAATAAGCCCAACAAAAAAGGTTGGCAGAATCCAATTGTACAAATTCGAATCCAAGAGCCAAAATGGCAAATTATTGAATAAATTATTGAACAAACTGTCGTTAAAACTCGCTGATATAGATATGGAGCACCTTGCAAAAGAATGTGAACAAAAGGAATATAAAAATAAACGTATCCGTGAATGACTAACTCTTCTTCTCCACCAGCGCCGCCAGCACCGCAGGCACGGCCCCGATAGCAGTACAAGTCTCAAGCGGTACACCCTGCCCCGTAATATCCAGATGGTAACGCGCCCTCCCGAACAGCTCTTTCGGCAGCCCCTTATGCCCCAGCCCCACAAGCATCAGGTACGACCCTCCCTTTTTTATCTCATCTGCCAATGCCGCCGGAGTAATGGCCTTTTTCGGATCCGGGCTGGAAGTGGTCACCACAGGCACCCCAAACTGGGCCTGGAATCCTTTTTTTGGCAGGTCGAATACAAAAAAACGGTTATGTTCCAGCATCTCAATCAGGTACCGTCCTGACCTACCTATAGTGGTTTTATCTGCCACATAATCGCAAAGTTGCTCTGCATTCATCTTGAAAGGGTAATCGAACAGCGCCAGTGCGAACCCGTAACTGTAAGCAATGGGTGCGGCCCTGGCAATGGACCGATAATGGGCATCCAGCACCTTGATCTTGTCATACGTATTTACCAGTCCCAGCGTCAGCATCTCATCACCTCAATTTCAGTACCATAGGCACCTGCATACAAACGTCAAACTTATCACAATCAGCACAGTCCTGCCATAGCACTCGTTTTTGTGAATTATCCAGTGCCCTGAACCCCATCTTATCGAAAAAGCCCCTGGCTGTGGTTCTTACATATATCCGGTCAGTCATGCCCTTTGCTCTTTGCTCCAGCGTTTTGAACAATCTGTGTCCGAGCCCTTTGTTCTTACATGCCGGCATTAAGGCAATTGACCTCAACTCTATCACGCCAGCGCTATTATCCAGGCACGCACACCCTACAACCTTACCCACGTTTTCAGCTACAATGAATTGGTCAATGTTTTCTTCTACCAGTTCAGTCTCAAGAATATACTGGGACAGGATACTTTTAATAAGCGGTATATCGTTGGTGCTGGCATTCCTGATATTTACGGTCATATATCCGGAATATGGTGTTATTGTTATAAAAAATAGAACAAAGGAGCGGTACTTGACCGCTCCATAACGGATACATTCACTCTTCCAAACCGCTTTCCGGTTCGTCAATGGACTGTTCATCTTGTTTCTTGAAGATGTGGATGTCAGATTTATCAAGAGGTATAGCCTTTTCCTTCAATGCCTCGCCGGCCTTCACTGTTTCCTCTGTTTCCTTTACCAGTGCCTCTTCAATCTTCTCAACTTCCCGCCTTAGTTCTTCAGGTTTGGGTATGCTGCCAAGTACTTCCTCAGCTTTACCCACAATCGTCTCCACATCCAGGGTGTCCCCCACTTCGGGAACTGCACTGCTGGCGCCGAGATACTGACCCACCTGGTCTAGCATCTTTGAGATCTCCATTGGGAAGATTATCTTGGTAGCCTGGCCTTCCGCCATCTTCGCCATCATATTCATACTTAATACAGAGATGGCTTTCTTATCCAGTGGTACCGCACCCACACTGAGGATTCTCAGGCTCTGTGACTCACCCTGGGCCACCAGAATCCTGGACACCCGCTCGCCTTCGGCTTCCAGTATTTGAGACTGTCGTACACCTTCTGCATTCAGGATCCGGGACTGCTTGGAACCTTCGGCCTCAAGGATAGCAGCCTTCTTCTGACCGTCAGCCAGCAGGATGGCAGCTCTTCGCTTCCTCTCAGCAGAGGTCTGTTCTTCCATGGCGTCCTTGACAGTGCCCACGGGGTCGACCTCTCTTATCTCTACGGCCTCTACCTTCACACCCCAGGCATCGGTGGCTTCGTCCAGTATATCCCGTAGTTTGGTATTTATGAAATCCCTGTTATACAGTATCTCGTCAAGTTCCATATCGCCAACCACTGACCTCAGAGTGGTCTGGGCCAGGCTGACGGTAGCGATATGATAGTTCACCACTTCAAAATACGCTTTTTCAGGGTCCACAACCCTGATATAAACGATAGCGTCCACATTTGTAGGACTGTTATCCTTAGTGATGACCTCTTGTCTGGGCACATCCAGCACCTGAGTCCTCAGGTCAAGACGTATTACTTCACTTATCAGTGGATACACCCAATTAAAACCTGGATTAAGCCGTCTTTTATAGCGTCCTAGCACTATCCACAGTCCCTGTTCATAGGGTTGAATGATGGTAACGCCTGATATGAATACCAGTATCAGTGCTACTGTAATAATCAATCCTAATCCAAAACTTATACCTAATACCATATTTTATCCTCCCATTCTCTTATGACCGGTTTGTTATATTTTCCGTATTAATTTGCAGCTTCATTCAGTTAATTCAATGACTTTTACATGCACACCTTCAGAACTTATTACCTCTACTTTCCTGCCTGAAGGAATGGCCGAATCAGATGTGGCGCTCCAAATCTGGTTGGTGAGCTTTACCTTTCCGGATATTGAACCCGCCTGAACATCTGTGGTTACAATGCCCTTCATACCAACAAGTGAATCCATACTTGTGGAAGACGGTTTTTGTCCGGGCGCAATTTTGCGGTATAGCATAATGGTGGCGATGCTTGCAAGCAATGCAGTTACGACCATAATGATGGGACTCCACTGTTCAAAGATTTCAGGGAGTAGGATGAATACCGCACCCATTACCAGCAGGACAGTGCCCGGTACAGCCACAAAGAATCCGGGATGCATGGCTTCCGCTACCATGAGCCCTATCCCTATAATTATCATTGCTAATCCAATTTCGACGTTCATGGAATATCTAAATGTCATTTGTCTTGTATAGTATATCAAATTATTTATCATGTGAAATCTTTATCTTGACTCCATATAGTAAATGGGAATATATTCAGATCGAGGTCTGGAATAGATAATTTAATTTATACTTTTACCATTGAGTACCGAAAACCCATGCCTGACAGAAGAAGGC
>JAGLRT010000087.1 GCA_023136155.1 Methanosarcinales archaeon | reverse complement strand
AATGGTCACAATAAAACCCTTCAAAAGCATTATACTGAATCCTGAGATACCAAACAGAGACCAACTGGTATGTCCGGTCTATGATACAATCGATGAAATTGAATATGGCAGGTATGGTAGCGAAAGCAACAATGTAATTCATATCACCACACGCAATAATAGTATTGAAAGTGAAGAGTTCGTTACCCAGTCAACTGAGAACCTGAAGCGTTTCTTCCGGAAAGGTGTGCTTGTTGAGCGGGAGGAGCCAGGGTTTTATATCTACGGAATACGGTACAGCCTTTCTGAAGATATACAGGGGCAGATACCTGATGCAGCAAAGCGGGATGTTTATTTTGCCTTTGGGCTGGTGGCCCTGGTACAGGTGGAGGAGCTGGGTGAGGGTAACATTGTTGGGCATGAGAGGATATTTGAGAAACATACAAACGAACGTTATGAAGTGATGAAGGCGTCTGGTATGAATTTTGCACCTATCGTGGCTGAGTACAGTATGCCTGGGCATGATATCAACAATATGTTTGAGGATTACCTGGGATTCAAGCGACCTGACCTTGTTATTAGTGAAGATAGGCCGCCGCTGGTGGACGTTTCGTTGAAGGGTATCAGGCACTTGCTATGGGAAATTACTGACTCTGGTCTTGTCGAGAAGATACAGGCGATGATGGCTGATAAGAATTTGCTGATACTGGACGGGCATCACCGGTATAATGCGACCAATGAGTTGCGTTTGAGGGATGGTGTGGAATATACTATGATGATGTTCATGGAAGGGGGAGACCGTGCGCTGTTGCTCTTGCCCTGGCATAGGTGTATTAAGCATTTGGACATGGAGAGGCTGGGTTTGCAAATTGAACGGTATTTTGATGTTTTGTGGAGGGGGGCACTTGGTGATGAGTTCTATGGGATGCTAAGTGCAAAGGATGATGCTTTGGATGTTAGGATCGGGCTGTATGATGGTAAGGATTTTTCGGTGTTGAAGGCTCACGTAGATGAGGTGGAGCGGCTGTCAGAATCGGTGGGTGAACTGGTGGGGCTGGATTATATATCGCTAAATGAATGGGTGATAGAACCTCTGGTGGATGGGGATAATGTTGGGTTTATGGACAGTGTGGATGAGGCAGTAAGGAAAGTTGATAAGCAAGGGTTTGAGGTGGCATTTCTGATGAGGCCCCTGGATATCGGGGATGTTGAGTATAAGGCCCATACTGAGATGAAGAATTTCCCGCAAAAGTCTACTCTTTTTTTGCCAAAGGTGGCGGAAGGGATAATGATGCGGCGGTTTGGTGATTAGAGGCTGTTGTATAAAGGAATTGTGTGGCAAAGATAAGGCTGGATTGTTGTAAATCTTCTGGTGTATTATTGGAAGTTTGTACTAAAGTGTAGAAGTTACAGCAATTGTCCACCCTGATATCAAGGAAGTAACATCAGTATTCGTAATAACAGCAAGCATATGCTGACTTCGGTAAAGTGGGCAATGAGGATGAGTTCCTGGGTGATGAGGGCGATCTGCTGTGTGACTTTATGGGAGATGTTGATGAACTCTTGGATATATGAGATGTCCCCATGGGCGACCAGGGTAAATTCAATCAGACATTATTTGGCCAAAAAGTATAATTTATGAGATGTTTTCATATCAAAAACAAGCTACGTAAAATAGGAGTATAAAAAAAAATTAAGTGCTCCGATGGGGATTTGAACCCCAGTCGCAGGAGTGAGAGTCCTGCATGATTGGCCGTGCTACACTATCGGAGCGATACGCAAGGATGTTCT
>JAGLRT010000086.1 GCA_023136155.1 Methanosarcinales archaeon | reverse complement strand
ACCTGAGGTGATACACAATGGAAGATGAGTTTTGGACCGGTATTGTAAAACGTGCTGCCAAACACCAGCATATCAACCGCCGCAGCCAGTTCAGCCGGCATTTCAACAGGATGCAGACATTACCAGATGACAAATAAGTGCAGGTCAGTTCGCAGTTATCGGTATGTATATCAATATTATCTACATAAGTTAAAGTATGGAAGATGTACCAGGAGACACTGAAGTCAACAGCCACAACAAGGCTGATAATAAAATGAATGATAACAGTGAAAAACTTCTGGTGCTTCCTCTTGGTGATGAATCAAAAAAGATAACCCAGGTCATTACCAATGACACGGCCAGGCACATAATGGAACTGCTTGCCGAGCACTCCATGAGTGCATCTGATATCGCCAAACGTCTGGATGTTCCCCTGACCACTATCAAATATAATCTTGAAAACCTTGTGGATGTGGGACTGGCAAAGATTGAGCGAATAAAGTACAGCGAGAAAGGAAGGCAGGTCAAGGTCTATGCACCTGTACGTAAACTTATCGTTGTGGTGCCTGAAAAGCTTGGTAGTGCCTCTATTACCGAAATACTGAAAAAATACCTTGGTGTCATTCTAACTGCTGTCTTCGCGTCAGGTTTTATTGAACTGCTAACAAGTACATTTACCTCCTCAAAAAGCATGATGCCAGATGGTAATGCCCAAAGAATTTTTGAAGACGAATCTTCAATGGATTCATCTATGGATATTATAGGCAATGTTTCAGGAGGAACAGAGGATCCAATCATGGGTGTGGTGAATGATTCAGCACAAAAGACACTATCGAATGCAACTGTACCGGATGTCTCGAACATCCCTGAAGCGGCTGAAATGGTCACAGATATGCCATCACACATACCTACTATGTATGTTGAACCAGCAACTTTGGAAAAGGGTAGATCAACCTTTGATATGGATTTCACATCCCACCTGGGCTTGTGGTTCCTTATGGGGTGCCTGTTCATGATAGCATTGGTAATGATTGTAGATTATTACAGGCAAAAAAAGGCAGCCAATAGGAAATGATCACTTTGATCGTACCATTGGGTTACTTTTATTATTTAGCCGCACATATTTCCATACGATCGGACTTATGAGGATAGCATTAAAGATTGCATATATAGGGACTGAGTATCATGGATACCAGATTCAGCCTGATGTGCCAACAATTGAAAAAGAACTCTTCAGAACTCTTGAAGAACTGAAGATCATTACTGACCCTAAAAGTGCCAGATATATCGGTTCCGGTCGGACCGATGCCGGAGTCAATGCCCTTGGACAGGTGATCGCTTTTAATACCGACAACCCGAAACTGGCAATACCCAGGGTGATTAACAGCAAACTGCCGCCGTCTATCTGGGTGTGGTCAAGGGCTGAAGTACCTGATGATTTTGATCCCAGGCGGCATGCTGTAAGTCGGGAATATAAATATTTCGTTTGTGGTGAATGTTTAAATATCTCACTTTTGCGCAAAGCATCAAAGCTCTTAAGAGGTACTCATGACTTTGCTAATTTTGCCACACCGGATATGGATAAGTCCACTGTGCGAACAGTTGAACGAATCGATATAAGGGTGGAAGGCAGATTAATCAATCTTGATATCAAGGCTGATAGTTTCGTATGGCATATGGTGCGTAAGATCGTTACAGCCCTTCGTATGGTGGGGGACCAGACCCGTGAAGTTGAATGGCTTAAACGCATGCTCCATCCGGATGAGTTCGAAGAGGGACTGGAACCGGCACCGGCCTGCGGCCTATTATTGAAAAATGTGAACTATGACATAGACATCCCCTGGGAGGATGATTCCTATGCAAAAAAGGTTTCTGCAGAGAGGCTTCACGAACAGTTCATGCATTATGGCGCAATGGCAGAGATATTCAAAGAACTGAAAGATAATATGCAGCCACCTGAAGCCTGTGATTGAATTATGAGCCTGATTGCTTTTGAACTCTCGGGCGAGCATCCCGATATACCAGTAGCTGAAGTTATCGGGGCCCTGGAATCCGAAGATATTGAATTTTCTGTTCGATATCGATTAGACCAGGTACTTGTCGTTGAAATCCAAAATTTAAATTCAAATGTAAACGCAAATGCAAGTGTAATCGCAAATATAGATACAAACATGGATCAGGTGAGCAAACTTAGCAAACGTCTGGCCCTGACCTGGCATATTATAAATGTGCTTGGCATCTCGGATTCAACCATACCGGGTATCATGAACATGGTTGAGAATGTGGATTTTGATGAACCTGCGTCCCTTACCTATAAAGTAAGGGCTAAGAAGATTAAGCGTAAAAGTCCTATCTCTTCTGAGGATATTGAACGAAAGATCGGCGGGGTGCTCTACAATAAGGGATATCGTGCAGATCTTATAAATCCTGACGTCCGGTATC
>JAGLRT010000085.1 GCA_023136155.1 Methanosarcinales archaeon | reverse complement strand
ACAGGTCCTGCGTGTATGCAACTCTTACAGTTTGCTGCTTTTCATCAGTAAATATAATATTGGGTTTCAGTTCCTCAGCCAAATGTGGACTAATAGTAGAGATATCACTCCAGGTATCAATGGAACTTTCACCTGCCATATGGGTGCAGGCATCTTCAAATCCCACTCCTTGCGCAGGTTCTATATGATATTCACAGACAAAATCCTGTTTCGTAGGTTTGTATCCCAGGTCGATGTAATCTTTTAACATTGAATTTGCTCCCAATAATGGTTACCAATGATGGTTATAATGATGATAATTATTCAGGGTTAATGCTTAACTCCTAAAATAAGGTTTGTGAATCATGCAATGACTGCTCTGCCATATCCTTTCTATGGTCTGCCAGTTTCTCTTCCAGTTCCTTATTTCCGATAGCAATTATCTGTGCCGCCAATATGGCAGCATTCTCGCCTCGTCCTATCCCCACACATGCAACTGGGATGCCCCCCGGCATCTGTGCGATGGATAAGAGAGCATCCATCCCGTTCAGTGCATTTTTTACCGGGACCCCGATAACCGGCCTTGTTGTTTGGGATGCCACCACGCCCGGAAGGTGAGCCGCCAGTCCTGCAATGGCAATAAATACTTTTACACCTGACTCATGAGCGTTGTTGATTATTTCAATGATTCTTGCAGGTGTCCTGTGTGCTGATGCTACGTTCACATCATAATTTATATCGAATCGATTTAAAATTTCAATTGCTTTTTTTGCGATATTCACATCTGATTTGCTACCAAGTAATATTGATACATCGGTCATTAATTTACCTCACTTATATTTTTATTAGAATGTATTACAATTAACTTAAACATTTTGTATCGGCTCATCTGCATCAAATGGTTTTACAAATAAGCTGTCTGCATCTGCAATATTCTCAACACTCCCCAGTAATACAATTATATCACCCGCAAAAAGCTGCATATTTCCGTCCGGATTGGGCAGTGTTTGTGAGCCACGGCGAATTGCCAGCATTGTAACACCATACTTCTTTCTCAACTGTATCTGGGTCAGGTTTTTACCATCAGCACTTGCCCCTTTTTCAACCCTTATGGTATTAATCTCAATATCAGGCAGGTCAAGCTTCAGGTTAAAAAAATTGGCTGGCTCATCTGATAAGCTGCGGAACATTTCATAACCATCTGCTCGCACATCTGCACTGAACTTTTCGATCTCACCCTTTGGGATGAGATATTTCTTTAGCACGCGTACAAATATCTCAACGGATGTTTCAAACTCCTGCGGAATGATTTCATTTGCACCCAGGTCATACAAAGCACTCATTTCCTGAAGATAGCGGGTTCTAGTAATAATATGCAGATTAGGGTTTAATTGGCGGGCAATTGATATTATTTTACGAGTGCCTACTGGATCAGAAATACCAAGTACCAGCACTCTGGCTCCTTTTATGTTTACATGTTCAAGTACTGATTCCTGGGCTGAATCCCCGTAACAGATCGGTTCATTCATTGATTTTTCTTTTCTGACGATTTCGGGATTTATTTCAATAATGACATAGGGTATACCTGCCGCACGTGCAGCCCTGGCCATATTTCTCCCGTTCACTCCAAAACCGATTATGATAAGGTGGTCGTCCAATGGGATTTTTTTTTCTGAATTGTTTGTCTCAGTCCTGCACCAACGTGAGATCAGGTTTGTAGGTAATGTTTGAATGGCTGAGTGTGCCACATGGGGTGCTGCTTGTATAATAAATGGTGTTGCAGCCATGGTTATCACAGAGACTGCCAGAAAAAGCTGGTATGTATCATGGGCAAGAAGTCCGTATTCCACCCCAAATCTGGAAAGGATAAATGAAAATTCTCCTACCTGGAATAGTGACAGTCCCACTATTATGGCAGTTCTGGGATGATATCCCAACATAGCTGTTGAAAGACAGGCAATCATTGTTTTTAAAGCAAATACCACCAGTGCCATCAGTATAATGAATCCTGGGTTTTGCAAAAAGAAATCTATGTCCAGCAGCATACCGATCGAAACGAAAAAGAAGCTCATGAAAACATCACGGAACGGAAGGATGTTGCCAAGTGCCTGGTGACTGTATTCGGATTCCGAAATGATAAGCCCGGCCAAGAATGCACCAAGTGCAAGGGAGAGACCAATATTGTATGTAAGCAGTGCAATGGAAAAACATATAAATATGATGCTCAGGAGGAATAGTTCACGGTTTAGTGTCCGGGTTATCTGGTATAACAAATGTGGAACTACCCACTTTGCACTGAGGATTACCAGTATGATTAGACCCAATCCTTTGGTAAAAATAATGATTGGAGGGTCTCCAAGTTCTCCTGATGCACCTGCCAGCATGGGTGTGACCAGTATCATCGGGACAATGATAACATCCTGGAATATCAGTATTGAAAGTGCTGTTCGTCCGTGGAATGTATCCATTTCAGCACGTTCCTGTAGTGTTTTAAGCACGATTGCCGTGCTGCTAAGAGATATTAAAAAACCAATGAAAACAGATTCACCAAATCCAATACCGATATGTGATGCTAAGACAAATACAACCAGTATTGTTAATAGTACCTGGGCCGTCCCTCCTATAAGTACAGTTTTTTTCAACTCCCACAGGTCTTTTAGCGATAATTCTGAGCCAATAGTGAAAAGCAGCAGGACAACCCCTATCTCTGCCAGGACTTCAATTTCATTAATGCCACTGATAACTCCAAACCCATGAGGGCCTGCAAGCATGCCTGTCAGGAGGAGACCCACTATTGTAGGCACACGGAGCCGGTGGGATATGAAAAGGATGGCGATAGCCAGCCCAAATATGATAAGAATGTCATTAAATAATGATGTTTCCATGTATTGTTCGCCTTTTGTGATAATGTAAGGATCACTTTGTATGATTCATTTTTTCTATTATTATCTTTATAGGTTGTATGTCTATTGCATATTATTATTATAATTTATGATGGATTATTTAAACTTTGACTTGTCTGTCATGTACTGAATAAAATGATATATAGTGTTCCCCAACATAGAGATACATCAAATGTGTACTAACATTTCATGGAAATCAAAATGGAAAACATATCTGTAAGTTCCATAGATGAACTGGTGATATGGGTTATCACCGTTGATAGGCGGCTTGTGTTAATGGAAACCATGAAAAGCCACAGTGTAGTCAGGGCTTCCGACATCGCCCATGAGACCAGCAGGTCCACGCAGAATATCAGCCGTGCCCTCAAGGAACTTGAAGATAAATGTTTAATTGAATGTCTGACTCCAGGGAAGGCAACGTGGAAAAAGTATGTGTTGACTGATAGAGGAAAAGAAGTCCTGAACATTCTGGAACAAAAATATTTGTGATCATACTGCTGGAATAAATGCAATTTTCCAAGTCATCTGGTGTGAATTTTTTGGAAAACAGATTTGTATTATACATTGCATACCTTTCCATACAAAATGCCAATATCTACGACCCAGTCTAAAGATTATGGAATGGATGATTATTGTTCAAGCATGATGTCTAATAGGTTGACCAGGGCGGTACTGGTCATTGCAGGCACTATCTTTACAGGGCTTGGATTGCTTGGAATATTAATACCCCTTTTGCCTACGACCCCATTTTTATTACTTGCAGTTGCATGCTATGCCAGAAGTTCTAAACGGTTCTATTGCTGGCTTTTGAACAACAAATGGTTTGGTACTTACATTAGGGATTATAGAGAAGGAAAAGGGATTACGTTAAAAGTGAAGGTTTTTGTCATCTCTTTGTTGTGGTTCACAATATTGTTTTCAACAATATCAATAGTCAACAATCAGCTGGTTTCCATCATTTTAGTCCTTTTGGCCCTGGGTATAACAGTACATCTCATCACTATCAGGACTTTGAAGGAATAATATCCGGCGGAATTAAGTGCTTACAAAAATATTATTTCAGTAAAAAAAAGGGCCTCTTCGCTATTTCATGTGGGTAATATAATATCCACGATACAAAAGAAATAATTCATATGAGGAGCGTATTGAACATAAAAATTTGTGTAGATGGCGAAATCTTCAAGAGTTCATCATTAAGAAAAAAAATTGACATGATATATTAATCATATCTTCCCATACTAAACAGCGAAGAACCAAAGATTTGATTGAGTTTATGTTTTGACATGTTTGTTTCTGGGCGCATCTTACAATTATGGGATGATATAGGGAATTCTCCCCTAAAATCTATATACAAGCATGAGATATTTGTTCGGAGTATACTGGTGACTCTACCCAGATGAGGACCCAATCTGCCCCTACCCCAAATACCGCTCCA
>JAGLRT010000084.1 GCA_023136155.1 Methanosarcinales archaeon | reverse complement strand
GAAACAAATTACCAGATTGGAGCCATCCAATGATTAGCCATTGCTACAATTAATTTGCACCCGAAGGGTGCTTTCTTGTGAAGCCATCGAATTAGTTCTCAAAACCTCATATCTAATTTGACAGCCGTTATAAAATCCAATCCAATTAAACTAAAACGCTCCTAAATACATGAAAGAAAAAATCATTTTCACTCTTAAAATTCAGATTTGTAAAAACAGGTTAATGCTAAAAGAAGGAAATGTTTTTACTTCAAAGATTAATGCACGATTTGAACCAATAACCATTCATGAGAAATTATACAGGGTAAAATTGACGTGTGATATTTAGTCATCATGCACAAAATTTCGAAGGCAAGATAAACAAATGCGTTTATACTTTACTATACGTTGAAAATGTAGCAGGGATAACCCTGCCACAAATTTCAAATCCCTAAAGCTTCCCGCTTCTTGATTATATGTGCCTCCATACCATCCACCGCTTCAATAGGGTCAGCCTCAACAGCCAGTTTCCCGCCCGTAAGCCCCTCAATATCCTGCGTCAGCAGCTTGATAAGATTAGGTGCACCTGCCACCGGCGGCAGAGGTGCCACATGAGTATACCAACCATTAGCCAGCGCGAATACAGCATCAATAGTAGCCTTCTGCTCCATATATTCAGGTGCCGTCACCACAAGCGGCAACTGTGACGGATCCACACCCAGAGCATCCGCAATGGCATTTGCCAGCAATGTCAGCCGTCCAGTATCGGTACAGGTACCAAAGCTCAGTACCGGCGGGATGCCCAGTGACTGGCAAACTGCTTTCAGGCCCGGTCCTGCAAGTTCCTGCGCCTCGATACTGGTTAGACCTGCCACCTGCAGGGCTGCATTACCGCATCCCGCACTCAATACCAGTATGTCCCTCTTGATGAGTTCCTTTGCCACAGCAACGGTATTGACATCCTGTCCGCCGCCGTTCAATGTGGTACAACTGACCAGAGCCGCACAGCCCTTGATACTACCCTGCTTCACTACATCCAGGAACGGGTCCAGGGTGCCGCCAAGTGCCGCAAGTATAGCCTCTGTTGAGAAACCAGTGATGGTCTTCTGTATGGGCAGGTCATGTTTGACGAATCCGGCAGCCTTTCGTGTCTTGAAATTGTCAAATGCAAGGTCGATGAGCTCCTGTGCCTGGGCTTCCACATTTTCAGGTTTGTACACAATCTGTTTATCCACACCCGGCATGGAAACAAGCTTGGACACCGAGACCAGGGTTACATTATATTTGTTCTGGTACTCTCCAAGAGCCGGAGGCGAACAGTTCATATCCATTGCAAACACATCAATGCCGCCTGTTGCCAGTGCAGCTTCGATACTGAGCCAGTTGCCGGTAAGTCCTACGAAAACTTCATCCTTCTCAAAGCGCTGGAGCAATTCCTGTCCTGTCTCGATGGAGCCAATCACTCGCAGGCCCTTAGCACCTGTATCCCTTGCCTTTTGCTGGTTCTCAGGTTTGTGGGCCGCTGCAATTAAAGCAGCTCCGATAAATGGTTCATGACCGTTTACTACCACATTGGTGTATTCAGGGTCAATAATTCCAAGGTCCACGTCATGCTCATGTGGCGTTGGAGTACCGAACAGGATATCCTGCCCCATTTCAAGTGGCACCTGGGCACCGTAAATTGTTGAGATACTAAGTCGCAGAGCCTTGACCGCCAGGGACACATAATCCCCGTCTATGTTGGTCATGCTGGAGGTATACATATCCATCGATTCATCCAGTGGGCCACCTGGCAATATCCCCAGGTCTTTCCATACCTTTATCCTCGATTCCGGTGCAAAGAGTTCAACCATGTTGAGCACTCCGTCAGAATCACTGTGGATGCTTTCAAGTATGGACTTACCCACATCAACTGCCATGGTATTTACATCCTGCTCCTGTATGCCAAGTTTATCTGCAATCATGCGCAGTTTTGCTTCATCCTTGATAGTAAAGGGTGTCTGGCCTTTTCCAGTGGCTATAAGTGTATTTGCCAGTTCCTTTGCATGAAATGTGTATGCTGTTGTCCCCATTATATTTAGTTGAAGAAAGTTACGCATCGCCATGGCATCAGCATCAATACCACAGGCACCGCGGTCGGCTCCTTTCTTTATCCTGCATGGTCCATTGCTGCATAACCGACAGCTTACTCCACCACCGCAAAACGTACATCTGTTTCCTTGTGCATCAAAACGGTCAAACGTGTTAGAAACACCGTCTTCATGCAGTTTTTTATACATCTTTCTTATAGATTCATGTGCACTTACATTTTCCATTGATATCACCACTCCCTAATATATTAGATAATAATATAAGGATTCCTGTATATTATCAACATAACAATGATAATTGAAAGATACGAGGATATAATCCTGAAATCCAAATACTTTGGAGTTTTTAATATTATATATATGCTATTCGTATACGATTTATTGGATTTGTCATTGCTATTTCACAAACAGGGCACATTTACAGGCTCCCCGTTGTTCGAGTTCCCTGGAACGGTGTACGCATGGACAGATAATCTTGCGGTCCTGTTCGTTATTACCTGAGACTTCCCTGCAGCTGCAGTACTGTTCACCATATTTTTTCTTGTTGTTTGCAAGCCCTTTAATGGCCATTGCTACAATGTCGTAATCCGGGTTTAATTTATTTCCCGTCTCTTCAGTATTCTTTTTTGCCCATGCATAGATTTCAGATTCGATGTCATCAAATTGTGCCATATTTTCACTCCTTTATTGTATTATTTTACTCATAACTTGCTTTTACTGCAGCCGCCATCCGTTCACCCAGCTGCCTGCATTTTTCAAGTTCTTCTTCATCGGGCCGATACCTTACCTGCAGCCCTGGCTCTATAAGTTCAAATCCGGCTGACTCCAGTTCTTTTTCCACAGCCTTGACAGCACCGCCTCCCCAACCGTATGAACCAAAGGCAACAGCCTGTTTGCCTCTGGGACGCAGTCCCTTAAGGTAGGTCAGGAATCCTCCCACTGAAGGAAACATGCCGTTGTTCAATGTGGGTGAGCCTACAAGTATCACGGGGGCATCCAGTATTTCCTTAATTATCTTGCTAAACTCATTCTTACCGAGGGCCATCAGTTTCACATCAATCCCGGCTGCCGTCACACCTTCAACGATTGACCTTGCCATCATATGGGTGCTGCCCCACATAGTGTCATAAATGACTAGTACCTTGTTTGTGTTTTCACCTCGTGCCCAGCGGCCGTATGCCTGGAAAATCTGTTCCGGATCCCGCCGCCAGATGATACCATGACATGGCGCTATCATGTCAATATCAATGCCCAATTTCCCAACAGTTTCCACATATTTCAGAATCAACTTACCGAACGGCATCAGGATATTGGCATAGTATTCTGCGGCATCCTCAATCACATCGTCCACTTCATCGTTGAACCGCTTTGAAGTGGCTACGTGCTGTCCGAAAGCGTCATTGGAAAGCAGTATTTTGTCTTCTTTGATGTATGTATGCATGCTGTCTGGCCAGTGCAGCATAGCGGCCTCGATGAACATCAAAGTCCTGACACCCAGGTTCAGTTCGGTCCCGGTTTCAACGAACTCAAAATCCCAATCCTCGCACCCATGAGCGTGATAATATTGGGACAATCCGTTCTTGCACTGCCGAGTGCCGTATATTCTTGCATTGGGTACGGCCTTCATGATGTCGGGAAGTGAGCCGGAATGGTCCATTTCCAGATGGTTTGCAATCACATAATCAATCTTTACCGGGTCAACAATCTGACTGATGCGCTCCAGCATTTCACCGGCAAACTCTGCCTTGACAGTATCCACCAGCGCTATCTTCTCATCAACGATAAGGTATGCATTGTAGGTAGTACCCCTCGGAGTTACGTAACCGTGGAAGTCACGTAGGTTCCAGTCAATGGCACCCACCCAGTATACACCTTTTGTGAGTGTGACCGGTTCAATATCTTCCCCCATTCCCATACCTCGGATTATGTCTGCATCCTGAACTGGCTGGCATCTTCAATAAATCCATCAATAAGTTCCATATGCCCGTGCTCAAAGACCGACATTTTTTCAAAAAATGCTTTTTGTTCCTGGTCATTTACCTGCGCAGCAAGTTTTTGATAGAAATTTTCATTCTTTTGTTCAAAACGCAGCGCACCAAGTAGCACATCCATCTCACCGGGATTCTCACTTGAATATTCACTGGCAAAAGATTGTGAAAAATCAGGTGATGGAACTTCATTTAGAATAGAAACCCGGCCTGTATTCATGAAATCATTGAGATATTCGATGTGCCTGTTTTCCTCTCCTGCGAGGTACACAAAAAGGTCCTTGGCGGAAATACTGGTTGAAGTTTCACTTTTCTCAAGGTAGAAATTTCGTCCTTGTGTTTCAATTGCTAATGCTGTATTTATTGCATCATCAATGCTCTTTATATTCCCGGTCAGTTCTTCAATATTTTGCATAATGTCTTCAACCATAATTATCACCTATTTTCCAGTAATTTTTTTTCACACATATTTGTCTGGATTTCCATCAAATTCCTTCTTACATCCGGGGGCACAGAAATAATATTTCTTACCCTTGTATTCAGAAGTGAATTTCGCTGTTGCTTCATCTACATCCATCTTGCATATTGGGTCTATTGCCATTCATATCACCTAATTTTATGTTTTAAGATAATCATTCAATTTTATTTTCGATTTTACAGGTAGTTTTGATTCCAAATACCGAATACAGCCCACAGAAACCAGTAATACCTGTAACCAGCAGTATAAGTGCCACCAGTACCACAACATAGGACAGTATTCCATTCAGTCCCATCTGTACGGCTCCAACATATAACAGGACAATCCCAAGGACTATCCTTACAGCCCGGTCAGCCGTGCCTTCGTTCTTTTCCATCTATTTCACCCCCAGGTTTAATTCGATTATTGTTTAAAACATATTATTGTGAAGTTTATCCTCAACAGGTATCCGAATCGGTTTATCCGGGTCTTCGTCCGGGTACCCTATGGGCATTATAGCAGCAACGTCATATCCTTCGGGTATGTTTAGTATATTTTTAATATTGTTACCTCTGGATGTTAATGTAACAGCGCCCAATCCTTCGGCCGTGGCAGCCAGCAGTATATTCTGGATGCAAGCGTAGGCGGAACCCATGGCATCCATTCCCAGTTCGTTGTTATAACATACTACCAGTATCAGAGGTGCGGTTTCCATAGCTATTTTCTGGGCTGGTATCTTACTTAGCCCGCATCTGTGTAATTTCATCCTGCAGTGTCCTGTCTTTTATTAAGATGAACTCCCACTGTTCCTTGTTGAAGGCATTGGGTGCCTGGGTCCCTGCCTGGAGAATTTTTGTTATGGTCTCATCAGGCACAGGCCCGGACTTGAATTTCCTTATGCTTTTCCTGTTTCGTATGGCTTCATATACTTCCATTTAGTAACCCCCGAATAAATGACGTGTATAGCTGACGATCCACTTCCACTTCTACATAATTTTAAGTTGACCAATGGTTAAATACTTAACTGCGATTTACTCTTATGACCACCAAACCCATTATCGGATGCGTAATTAATGAAATATGACCTTATTGTAGTAGGTGCCGGACCCGCAGGTTCCATTACAGCAAAAACAGTGGCTCAGGCTGGATATGATGTACTGGTGCTGGAACGGGATGCTTTTTGCAGGTCACCCTGTGCAGGTTATGTCAGCAGTACCATCAATATTGAACTTCCAGAAACATCTTCAATTCAATCACAAATATCGCGGATGCGGACTTATTTTCCTGACATGTCTTTCCATGATTTCCCAATAAACGGTTTTGTTGCAGACAGGCCCGCTTTCGACATGATGCTGGTATCAATAGCAGAATCGGCAGGGGCACAGGTCGAGTGGAAGTCTCCCCTGCTCGACCTTACACCGGATGGTGTAAGTTTCAGGGGCGGTGAGGCAAGTGCAACAATAATCGTGGGTGCGGACGGAGTGTTTTCGAAAACAGCATCCCTGATGGGGCTGGATAAGCAGAAAGTGGCAGTATGCGCCCAGTATCACCTGAAAGGTGTCGACCCTCTACCCGGTACAAGTGAAATATTCTTTAATGCAGATTATGCACCGGGTGGGTATGTATGGATATACCCTACCGGTAAGGACTCTGCCAGGGTCGGTCTGGGGATAACAGAGGTGGGTTCAAGGTCACCTCACCAATATCTGGATGCTTTTATTGATGAGTCCCCCCTGGTACTGCGGATGAACGGTCAAAAGACTGAATATGTAACGGGCGCCCTGCCCATTGGCGGGCTCAGGGACCGGCTGTGCTTTGACAATATACTGCTGGTGGGGGATAGCGCGGGAATGGCTGACCCGGTTACCGGTGCGGGCATAAACAGTGCCATTCTTGCATCTGAAGCAGCGGGCAATACCATAATTGCTGCACTTGAAAAGAACGACCTGACCCTACTGGCACAGTATGAGACAAAGGTAAAAAGGCTGCTGGCCCGGACACTTGGGAGGTCACTTGGAAAGAGGAGGAATTTGGATAAGTACGGTACTTCAAATGAATTCCTGCAACAGAACCTGCCTGAAATGTGGGTGACATTTAAAGAGTACTGGCAATAGACAAGGGAGAAAATGGGACAAAAAGTTCCTGATGAAAAAAAAGCTACTATTGTATCCACTTCAAATTTGTTGGTAACAGTACAGAATGACGACACGCATCACCGGACAATGATCACTAATGATGCTGTAATCGACAATTTGGTATTATTGCATTATTCCAATTTACCCTTGGATTTGAAGTGGATAC
>JAGLRT010000083.1 GCA_023136155.1 Methanosarcinales archaeon | reverse complement strand
CAGCTGTGCCTTCATAGAAACTGCTGCTGGTAGCTAAAGTAGGTTCACGGTAATGCCTGGTCAGGCACATCCTCAGATATGACAGACAGCCCTGGGACCCATGAGAATGGGGCATACAGTTGTGCACACCCATTGCAGCCAACGTAGCCCCAATGGGCATACATATCTTTGCCGGATTTATGCAAACCGCCTGGCGTTCAATTTCTTTTGCAGTAGTATAATCTAACATATTTCAAACCTCCTATGGTGCCTTCCATGGAGGGTTTAATAATCTCCATGTTGGGGAATGTATCGCCATATCCATATCCCTGGCAAAGTTCAACACACCTGAGAAACCGGTATAGCGGCCACTATAGTCATAAGAGTGTATCTGCCGGGACGGGACACCCATCTTTTGCGCCCAGTATTTGTCTTTGATTCCCGAACAATATACGTCCGGTTTCAATTCTTTTATCAGGAATTCCGATTCATGATGGTTCAGATCATCAACTACAATGGCACCTTCTCTTAGTTCAGGCATCATACCATCATATTCCATCAACCCGATCTGTTCCTTAAGTTCGGCCATTCTCTCCGGAGTAATAGGGGGCTCAACACTAGCATCTTTTTCGTAGTGTAAATCTTCAAGTATGGAACTTGTAGCCTTTTTCTTCATCGTTGATAGAATCTGCCGCCCTTCATAGTCATCCCTGTGGGCGAACTGGTATCCTGCCATCACTACCTTCATGCCAATATCTTCAAAAAGATTGGCATAGTGGTGGGATCTTGATCCTCCGGCATATATAAATGCGGTCTTCCCCTGGAGTTTCTTTTTATAGTGTTCAAGTCCAGGCTGGATCTTTACCATCTCATCCTTAATGATTTCCTCAGTCTTTTTCGTGACCTCGGGATCATCAAAGTACTTTGCCATCTTCCTCAATGATTTTATGGTCTGCTTAGTACCGATATAGTTAACCTTTAACCAGGGAACACCGTATTTTTCTTCCATCATCCTGTTGGTGTAATTGATGGACCTGTGGCACAGCAGGATGCTAAGCTTTGCCTTATGTGCTTTTGCAATATCATGGAAGGATGCATCCCCTGTCAGGGTGGAAACTATACGGTAACCGATTTTTTCAAACAGTGGTTTGATCTCCCACAGGTCTCCGCCAATATTATATTCGCCAAATACATTGATATCGAAAGGAGTAGGGTCCTCCAGTTCCTCGGTACCTACCAGGTGTTCCATTATTATATTGCTGGCAATATGATGGCCCGCTGACTGGCTTACACCTCTGTAACCTTCGCAACGGGCCGCCATGACCTTGATGCCATGTTCTTTTTCAGCTTCCTGTGCAACAGAATCTATATCGTCACCTATAAGTCCAACAGGGCATGTGGCAAAGATACAAATGGCTCCTGGATTGAAGATCTTGACCACTTCGTCAATAGCCTGTTTTAGTTTCTTTTCGCCTCCGAACACAACATCGGTCTCTTGCATGTCAGTAGATATACAATATTGCATGTAATTGTCCTGACCGTCCTCGGCTTTTGCGAAATTGCGCCGGGTGCCCCAGGTATAATAACCGCAGCCTATGGGACCGTGAGTCAGGCATACTATATCTTTGATGGGTCCGAACACCACACCCTTGGCACCTGCATAAGCACAGCCGCGGTTGGTTGCTATCCCCGGGATCACTTTTGCGTTTGCTTCAATGTGATTCTCAATTTCGCAGCTCTTGACAGCTAAATGCTTGCGCCGATTTTTGGCTACCTTTTCAGGATAGATCTTAAGCATATCATCAATGAGCTTCTCACTCTGTTGAACTGCTACTGAACTCATACCATCACCTCTCTACCTACGGTCTCGTCCCCTTCTTCACCAGTACGAATCCGCATTGATTCAGTAATATCTGAAACAAAGATCTTCCCATCACCAGCATGTCCGGTCTGGTTAATGGCTATGATTTTTTCTATCACATTTTTTGCAGCATGGTCATCCACCACGATGGTGAACATGCGTTTCGGGATGAAACGGATACAGTCCTTTGTACTGATCCCTTCTTCATCATCAATCCCGGATAATGGGGGATCAAATTCATAGCACAGACCCTTTTGCTTTCCGCGTCCCATGACCACCCTGACTGTGAAAGAAGGATACCCGCAACCTAGGAGTGCATGCTTGGTCTTCTGTACCTTGTTCATTCTGATGATCGCTGAAATTTCTTTCATTGTTTACCTCTCCTGCACGTTTTCATAACAGGACTATAATCCTGATTCGCCTGTGCGTATGGTGTATGCTTCTTCCATGGGGCTTACGAATATCTTGCCGTCTCCATATTTTCCAGTATATGCGGATTCTTTAATGGTCTTAATCACATTCGATTTATCTTCATCTTCAACTACAAGCATAAGCATGGTCTTGGGTAATTCATCATACTGCACCTCTGCCGTGTGGATACCTTTCTGCTTTCCTCTTCCGAATACTTCCATTTTGGTAAGTGAGACAAAACCAGCTTTTTCAAGACTATCAACCACTTCAGGTTCTTTTGCCGGACGTACAATGGCTCTTATCATCTGCATTTTTTTTCCTCCTATAACTCAACGATACCGAACTCCACCATCATGGATTCCAAATCTTCCATTTCCATGGGTTCAGGTACTACGAACTTTTCATTGTTCTCGATGTTCTTTGCCAGGTTCAGGTATTCATTTGCCTGATTTGATTCAGGATCGAACTCGATCACGGTTTTTTTATTGATTTCAGCTCGCTGGACCAGATTGTCCCTTGGTACGAAATGTACGAGGTGGCTGCCCAACCTCTCGGCAAAAGCTTCAAGCAGTTCTTTCTCGCCATCCACTTTCCTGCTGTTACAGATGATGCCACCCAGGCGGGCGCCGCCTTTTGCGAACTTGGCAATACCCTTGCAGATATTATTGGCTGCATAGATGGCCATGAGTTCACCACTGGCCACGATGTATATCTCCTTGGCTTTTCCTTCACGGATAGGCATGGCAAAACCTCCACAGACCACATCTCCCAGGACATCATAGAAAACATAATCCAGGTCATCTGTATATGCCCCCAGGTTTTCTAATAGGCTGATAGAAGTGATGATACCTCTACCGGCACAACCTACGCCCGGTTCCGGGCCGCCTGATTCCACACATTGGATGTGGCCAAACCCATCCTGCAACAGGATGTCAAGTTCAACACTCTCTTCATCCCCTTCATTCCGCAGGGTGTCCAAAACAGTCTTCTGGTTCAATCCCCCAAGCAGCATCCTTGTGGAATCTGCTTTTGGGTCACAACCTACAAGAAGTATCTTCTTGCCCAATGTTGACAGGGCTGCTGTAAGGTTCTGGGTAGTAGTGGACTTGCCTATACCACCTTTTCCATATATTGCTACTTGTCTCATTTGCGTGCCTCTATACAGTATTTTTATATGTCGTTACATACTATAACGGCAATCTACTGTAGATATACTATTATTTAAAGATATCTATGAATGAGATATTTATATAGAAATATATTTTCCCGTGATTTTTTTTAAAATTTGAAAAATCAACATCAAGTAACAGTTTATCAAAAAAATATAACATAGTATAGAAAAATGATATATGTGCCCTACTGCCAAAAAATAATCATGGATTGTTCAATCCAGTTAATGAAAAACATGTCAAGGGCATTTCATGTTTTAATCAATTTTTCTACAGTAAAATACCGAACATTGCCTTTGAAACATCGCCTTTGAACAGGTCCTAGAATATTTCATCCATATCTTCATAATCCATTATCGAATTGACCGGATATGTTGACACTTCAAACCCTTTTTCCACTACTGCTGCAAGTGGATTGACACCAGCATAGATGGGTATGCCAATTCTACCAGGACTAACGGGGGCAGAAAGAACTGTATCTCCTGCATGAATATGTCCGATAACACCACCGATATCGGCATTATTTAGCTTGCCAATTATATTCATTATATTATCGTAAGCAATGATGGGAGCTTCCCGAAGGTTGCCCAGAAGCAGGCCGCTACCATGTTCCATTATACTCGTAACATCAGTCATCTGTTTAGACAAAAATATCTTGATAGGGTCAAGTGAAGTCCCACTATATAATATCAGGTCTGTGAAGCGCACAGGAGTTTCATTATATATCTCTATGATGCCCCCGTATTTCGTTTCAATCGGAATGCCATGTTTTAGGAGGACCCCGTCAATGGTCAAGGAACATACAGTCGCAATTCCTACTGAACCACTTGGAATGGTAATATTGGAAACCTTGGCTCCCTCGTTAAAAATATGGCATCTTGGACTAACTGTATAACCTTTTTGTATCACGGCATGGATCAATTCCATATTTGTTTCAAAGTCATCTTTATCCATAATAGACAGGTTAATGATTATGTTCCCGATTTTTTCAATAGGATCAAAAGTTGTATTATATAACAGTTCATGGATGCGGCTGATGACAAAACCCATCCTATCCCCAACAAGTGCGTTGTCTATCTCAGAAATCCCTTTTTTTGTTATGACCCGTCCGGAATAGCCGACCCTTTTGGTAAATTCATTTGTATCAAGTATCTTGAGATGATATCTAACACCTCTCTCGCCAATGGAAAAACCCCTTTTATCCAATTTATCTGCTATCAACCGGGCACCTATGGGTTCATCGTTTTCATAAATTGATTTCAATATCTCGATTATTGTTCTTTGTGTAGTAAATTCAGTCATTTGAGTTGATCCTGGATTTTCACATACCAATATAACAAAGTCGGCAAACTACTGTATATTTTATACTATAAAAAATTAATGACTCATAAACGATATCAAATCTTTTGGTGTTGAAGTTTACCAAAGTTTTTACATTCCCTGTTCATCCTTTTGAACCCATGCTGGCAAGACCATAGATATTGTCAAATGCAATTTCAGGAAGAAGGCCTTTGCACATAAGAACTGATGTGCCAACAACTTTAAAATCCATATTAGTCAAAATGTCCCATGCTTTGGTATTTTGCACAGGTACATCCACCAGTATATGCTGGTCAGTACTTTCTACTAAGGACCCTTGTAAGAGTTTAAGTGCAGATTCTTTATCGTATGCTTCCCATGGACCTATGGTCCAGTGGTCATTCACTTGCCCGAATCCCAGCCATGCACCTTCATTGACTGCATAAAAGCGGTTCTTAAGTGCCAGGTCCAGCATCCTTGACCTATCCTCATGCCAGCATATACTATCCATGGTAAGCACGTATTCAATATTTCCTTTGTTTTTTGGCAAATGAAGGGTCGCCCCTTTGCGTTTCCATCTGTTAATGTTCGATACTTTCCTGAACCCGAATTCTGAATATAACCTCACTGCCATGGGGGATGCGCATAAAAACATTCCAGGTAAGGGGGATAAATGTTGCAGACCCCTGCGAAAAAGAGCTTTTCCGAATCCTTTAAGGCGGTATTTCCTGTCCACGACCAGGTTACCTATCCAACCGCTGTTGGGGTATGTGAATGTCATAATGCCACCAACGACTTTTTCATCGATAATGCAGGAAAAACACCCCATGGGATTTATGTTAAGGTATAGTTCAAATTCGAATTTATCTGATGACCACCCTTCAGCATGTGCCATTTTAAGCATTATGTCAAGGTCGTCAGTTTCCATCTGCCTTAAATACATTATCTGAAACTCCCATATTTAAATTGGGTATCTTCCTTGATTATGATTAAGATAAATACAGCTGCCATGATCAACACCACAGCTATAATAATATGGGCTGCTGGGAACATCAGCAGCACAGAAACAAGCTTGAAATCCCTTATTGATAATGCACTAAAGATGAACGGGACCATACTGGCAATATCAGCAAGGGACCCTGACAGCTCTTCAATAGAAAACCTGAATCCTGGTAACATGAAAAAATTAAAACGGTTAAAAAGGAAAGGACGCTAAAGCGCCTCCTCGCCACTGCTGCATCATACCTTTCTGTCGTCCACGACCTTTGACTTCGGTCACGGTCATGCTGGCATATCCTGCTTCATCAAGAGCTACTTTGACATCATCCACTTTATCGGTTCGGATAATTGCTTCGATCTTCTTCATAGTTTATACCTCTAATCGATTATATATTCCAGATATGCATTCACACCATGTTCTGATATATCCAGTCCCAGTATTTCATTATTCTCAGATACACGCAGGCCTATTACGACATCCAGTATATTTAATTGGGTTCACCCGGCAAACGGTAATTTTCCATAAGTCTAATTATATATCAAATTTGTGTAGACTATGAGATACATTTACATTATACTTAACACAGATTGCACGTCCGTGCCGAGTAAAGTTCATACGCGCCAGTTGGTGAAAATCCAACCTGAGGAAAGGCTAGCCACCACCTAAGAACTGAACCCCACATCCTTTCACTACAGAAATATTATGAGTTCAATCAAAAAGTTCCACTTAACCGACCAACCAACAAAAAAATGACAAAAAAGAACCAGTAAAAACTCTACTGATTCAATAAAACTTCAGCTTCTTCCCTGAAGAACTCCATAATTTATGGAATGCCTGAAACCTTTGCAGCTGGAACCCTGGGTATTCTGCTGTCAAACAAGTAACATACTTCCTTGAAATAGCAGATTGATTAAAGTTACTGTTACCGGCCATGATCTGCTGTAGTCCGGTCCTGTTTTTCCGGGAATAACTGTAGATACCCAGGGTTCCGAACGGAATATCCTT
Source organism: Methanosarcinales archaeon (assembly GCA_023136155.1). Lineage (GTDB taxonomy): Archaea > Halobacteriota > Methanosarcinia > Methanosarcinales > Methanocomedenaceae > Methanocomedens_B. The sequence goes on along the minus strand of JAGLRT010000083.1, from coordinate 1,709 downwards.
TATGCCACTGCCGAACCTGTCAACAAGTTTCTCGTAATGTAAAAAAATCTCCTCGGGCCTGCGTCCATGCTGGGACACCGTATTTGGCAGGTCATCCTCTTCGAACCATTTGCCAATGTTTTTTCCAACCATGCCAGGAATCATCAGTCCGCGTCCAATACATACAACCTTTACATCAGGTGTGCCCATTGCGATTGCTTTGAATACTCTGTCCTCTTTTGAAAAAACGCCTGCCATTGCAAGGTCAGGTTCTCTTTTACCAAGTGTCGTGAACTTTTCTGCGAACTCGTAGACCTGGGGCTGGAGATAGAATGTGGCCGTACCCCATTCATTCATTCATTCATCATAGACCAAATGCTAAAGTCGGTACGATACAGGTGATATCCTTGTACATAAACCTTTTATATCGTAAATTCCATGGGGAGGGGTTATTATGAAAATTGCAATTCTTGGCGGAACAGGAAGTATTGGCGGCGGTCTGGCGCTTAGATGGGCTATGGGTCATGAAATTATAATCGGTTCCAGGAAATACGAAAAAGCAGAATTAACAGCCGATGAATATATCAAAGTACTGGAAGAAGCAGGTAACAACTGCACCATTTCAGGATGTGCTAATGCAGATGCAGTAAAGGAAGCTGACATTATCGTTTTGTCGGTACCCTATGAACATATAGAATCTACCATCGAAACCATAAAACCCAATCTGGAGAACCAGATTGTAATCTCTATCGTGGTGCCGATGGAAAAGGCAGGTTGCTTTAAATATAAAACACCTTTATCGGGATCAGCGGCCATGCAAATCAGAAATCTGCTTCCAAATGGAGTGAAACTGGTCTCTGCTTTCCATAATGTCTCTGCTAAAAAGCTCTACATGATTGATAAAAAACTCGATATGGATGTATTCATCTGTGGAGACGATGACAAAGCGAATAATGTTGTTTGCAAACTGGTCAAGGACATCAATAAACTAAAGCCCCTGATTGCCGGTCCTCTTGAAGTCTCTTCCATGGTGGAAAGTCTAACTCCCTTACTGGTCAACCTGGCTATTTACAATAAAATGAAACATCTGGGCATAAAATGCGTTTGATAGATTTAACAATAGTTGCTGTTCAAAAAATCTTGTTTAATAATGTTACAGACTTTGATATACAATCTCGTAAGCAGGTTGTCCCAAAAGTAAAAACATTTGGGCATAATTGATTGCCGAATAACCAGTGGTTCGATGATCTCTTTGCAAAACACCCTGTTCCGCTCGGTTCTATCCAACCCATACCCTCAATACACACTTCAGGCTCCATGCTGGGCTCGGTAAAAGGAAAATAGGCCAGCCTGAACCTGGCATTTTCAAAATCCCGCTCCGGCAAGGTATATGGCCATAAGCTCAAGACCGGGTCGGTGCTGGGATTCCCAGGGAGATAGCAACCTCGACAAAACAGATTTTCAGGCGTCTGCACTTCAATGATATGCCTTATCTTGATGTTCGAACTCAAGGAATGTTACAATCTCGTTTTTCGTATCAATCGAATAAAAAATAACAAATGAACCAACATGAACTCTCCGTTTACCTTTTAATACGTTTCAGAGTGGTTTGCCCATTTCGGGGTTTTTGCTGGTCTCGATTATTTTGTGTATTACTCTCTGATAAAGAGATTTATCCTTCTTTTTGAGTTTGTCCAGCTTTATCTCTAGTGTATCGATTCCAAAATAAC